>NZ_LRHL01000042.1:0-207769 GCF_001647155.1 Haloarcula sp. K1 | reverse complement strand
TTCCCTTCCGCGTGGACGCGGTGGTTGCGCTCGTCTTTGTCCAGGTCGACATCTTGCATACAATCGCGGCCGGTGATGCCGCCAGTCCAGACCAAAACGTCGTAGTCCAGTTCGTCTTCGTCGCCGATGTACACCGTCTCCTCGTCGACCTCGCCGATGAACTCGCCGCACTTGATGTTCACGTCGGCGGCTTCCAGGCGCTTGCGCAGGGCACCCTGAAGCTCGGGGTCGCTGTTTGGCAGGACTTGGTCGAGCCCTTCGACGAGGTGGATGTCGATGGGCGCGTTGTGNNGCGTCACGAGCGGCCTGCTGGATGTTGTCGTGGATGTCGAGCGCATCGTCGAGGCTCTTGAGCGTCAGCGCGTGCTCTTCGAGGCCCTCGATGCCGAAGAAGGCCGTCTGGGAGCCCAGCCCAACGAGCAAGTAGTCGTACTCGACGGTGTCGGAGTCGGCGAGGGCCACTTCTTGGGCGTCGGTGTCGATGCCGACGACCTCGTCCTGAATAAATGACGTCGACGGCTGCTTGATTTCGTGGACAGGGATGGCGATGTTCTCCTGCACGCTCGGGTCCCGGATGCAGCGGTGGGACTCGTGCAAGACCAGGTGGTAATCCGTCTCNNCACCAGCGTACCCCGCACCGAGTACGACCACGTTCTCTGTCATACCGGAGACTCCGCAACCGACTGATACAAACCCTTTGAAATCCCTTTCAGCGGGGGCATGATTTTCCAGCGAGACTCGTGGCAAGTACGGTATGTCGCGGCCCCGGTGACCGCAGGAAAACAATTCAAAAGACCAGTGACACGTACTAGTGTTCCGGCTCGCCCGCCGGTGCCCGCATATCGTCGATAGCGAGGATGAGTTTGTTGTTGGTGTCGTCTTTCCCTTCGAGGGTCCCGATAATCTGAAGCTTCGACAGCGGTGTCGGTCCGACCGTCACCGAGTCGCCCTCGTGGAATTCGGACATCGTACCCTGAAGCTGAATCTCCGCGCGGCACTCCTCGGGGTGGTGGACGCTAGTCAGGTCGATTTCCTCGACGTTCGAGTGTTCGACGAGCTCGCCGTTGTGGCGTAGCGGGACCTCCGCGGCCTGGTCCATGTCCTGGATCTGGAGCGCGTCGTAGGCGTTGGCGGTGGGCTTGTACCCTCCCTTGGGGCCGGGGACGCCCTCGACCAACTGCAGGGCTTTGAGACTCTGCATCTGGTTGCGAATCGTGCCCGGGTTCCGGTCGACTTTCTCGGCGATGTCTTCACCTTTGACAGCGCTTTCACTTTCCCGATAGAGATTTACCAGTTCCTGCAGAATGTTCTTTTGACTGGGTGTCAGTTCGATAGATGACATAATCTGTTGTTCGGTACAGCCGTCCTTAAATGCGACGGTAAACCGTCTGGAACCGTCCCAGAATCGCGGAAAACGTTAGTACTTTATTCCAGCGCTGACCTGACACAGATATGGAAAGTCAGCGTGTTCTGGTGACCGGCGGTGGCGGGTTCATCGGGGCAAACCTCGCGAACAAACTGGCCGAAAACAACGATGTCGTCGCCCTGGACGACGGCTACCTCGGCACGCCGGAGAACGTATCAGAAGACGTAGAGTACGTCGAGCAGAGCGTGCTTGCGGACGACCTGCCGACTGACGTGGACGTCGTATTCCATCTCGCGGCGCTCTCCTCCTACGCGATGCACGAGGACAATCCGACCCACGGCGCTCGCGTGAACGTCGAGGGGTTCGTCAACACAGTCGAGCAGGCCCGGGACGACGGCTGTGATACCATCGTCTACGCCTCGACGTCCTCCATCTACGGCAGCCGGACCGAACCCTCGCCGGAGGACATGGACGTGACGGTCAACACCGGCTACGAGGCCTCGAAGATGGCCCGGGAGACGTACGCGGAGTACTTCCAGAACCACTACGACCTCACGCTGGCCGGGATGCGCTTCTTCTCGGTGTATCAGGGCTACGGCGGCGCGGAGGAACACAAGGGCGAGTACGCGAACGTCATCGCACAGTTCGCCGACGACCTGGCCGGCGGCGACGCACCGAAGCTGTACGGCGACGGCGAGCAGACCCGCGATTTCACCCACGTCGACGACATCGTCCGCGGGCTCGTCCTGGCCGCCGAACACGAACTGAACGGCGTGTACAACCTCGGGACCGGCGAGGCCTACGACTTCAACACCGTCGTCGAGATGCTGAACGACGAACTCGGAACGGATATCGAGCCGGAGTACGTCGAGAACCCGATTCCCGAGGACGTCTACGTCCACGACACCTGCGCTGACTTCTCGCGGATGCACGACGCGACAGGCTGGGAACCGGAGATCAGTTTCGAGGAGGGCATCGAACTGGTCTGTGCGCCCTACACGTAAGTTATCGGAGAACAGGCAAACACTGATATTTAGTCCTGGCCCGTCGAAGCACGAGTATGGACACACAGGTTCGCGTCCTCGGCGTTCCGATGGACCTCGGCGCCGACCGGCGCGGCGTCGACATGGGGCCGTCAGCGATACGGTACGGCGGCCTCGCCGACCAGTTGGCGAGTGCCGGTATCGACTGTATCGACGGCGGTGACATCGCTGTGCCGCGACCGGAGGAATCCGACCCGGACGCGGGCGGTCTCCCATCCGGTCGTGCCAAGTTCTTCAGAGAGACGAAAGAAGTGTGCGAAGACGTGGCAACGGCCGTCGACGCCACGCTCATGGACGGCCAGTTCCCGCTCGTGCTGGGCGGCGACCACTCTATCGGTATCGGGACCATTGCCGGCGCGGCCCGTAATAATGAGGACCTTGGTGTCATCTGGTTTGACGCACATGGCGATTTCAACACGCCGGAGACCACGCCAAGCGGGAACATCCACGGGATGTCGCTGGCGGCTGTCCTCGGCGACGGGGCGTTTGCCGACCACGACTGGGCCCACACCCCTGCGGTGCGCGAGGAGAATGTTGTTCTCGTCGGCTTACGGGATGTCGATGACGGAGAGCGCCGCCGTTTGTACGAGAGTGACGTGACCGCGTTCACGATGTCGGATATCGACACCCGCGGCGCACCGGAGGTCGTCGCGGAGGCACTAGAAATCGCGACTGACGGGACGGACGGGATACACGTCTCGCTCGACCTCGACTGGCTCGACCCGACAGAAGCTCCCGGCGTCGGCACGCCGGTTCGCGGCGGTGTCTCCTACCGTGAGGCCCACATCGCGATGGAGTACGTCGCCGAGTACCACGACCAACTGCGCTCGATGGAAATGGTCGAGGTGAACCCGATTCTCGACGAACACAACCGCACCGCCGAACTGGGCTGTGAACTCGTCGCTAGCGCCTTCGGCAAGCGCGTGCTGTAGCTATCCGAACCCCTCGTACTGCATTTCGGACTCGGGAATCCCGACGCTTCGCGCGGCCCGGACCAGCGTCGACACCATCGCACTGATACCGCACGCGTACAGTTCGACGTTCGACGGATCGATGCGGGCGTCGACGCCGGACTGGGGGCGCTGCTCCCGAACGGCGTCGAACCGCGCCGGCAGGTCCGCACCCTCCAGCGCGTCGTTTGCGACGTAGTTGACGAACACCGACTGGACGTAGTCGGTCGCGCCGTCCCAGTCGGTCAGCAGCGGTTCGCGCGTAAGCGTCGGAACGAAATGGAAGTGGTCGTACTCGGCGTCGAGTCGCCGAAAGTGTTCACGGTGGGGCAGGTCGTCCTCCCAGCCACAGCCCAGAAACAGCCAGATGTCGCGGGGCTCGCCGTCGACCACGTCCCGCCCCTGCTCGAACGTGTAGTCGATCATGCTCTTGAACGGCGCGACGCCGGTCCCGGTGGCCAGAAAGACCATATCCCGGCTCGATGGCGGGTCCAGTACCATGTCGCCGTTCGGCCCGCGAACGACGACATCCTCGCCGACGTCGACGTGTTCGAACAGCCCACTGGTCAGTTTCCCGCCGGGGACCAGTCGGATGCAGAACTCCAGTTCGTCCTCGCTGGGCGAGTTCGCAAGCGAGTACGCCCGCGGCGTGCCGTGAAGCCTGAGCGTCACGTACTGGCCGGGCGCGAAATCGAGGTCCACGTCGGGTTTAACACGCAGTCGCAGCAGGGAGGGGTAGGGGCGGTCAAAGCGCTCGGCAAGCGTCTCGATTCGCGCGAGCCGCCGTTTCGACGCCCCGGCATCGCGCAAACGGTCGAACAACGCCGACCACCGGATTGTCGAGCCGTTTCGGGCGGCCGCCAACCACGACCGGTCTCCAACAGGTGCGATTTGCTCCCGGACCGCGGACAACACCTCGTTGTTGCGGTTACGGTCCATCGGTTCGACGAGCGTCACCTGCGCGTCCTCGGTGACCAGCGGCAACTGCGCCGCCCGGTCGTGCTGTGAGAGATGCCGCGGCAAGTCCATAAACGGGGTACGACACCGACACGGGTATGTCTGGCCCACCACCTTTTTCATCGTCGCCGTTCCTCGCTCGCTTTGCTCGCTGCGGGGACGGCTCTCTGCTCACGGGCGCGAAGCGCCCGTTCGCATGGTCAGCGGGACCTTCGGTCCCGCTCGACTCGAAAAACGTGGGCGAAAAAGGCGCGAATCGCTTCGCGATTCGCGTGAAACTCGGCGCAAGCGCCGAGTATGCTACTATTGGCTTGACGCCGCGCCGTCCGTCTCTTCGCCGCTTTCCGCCGGCACGACCGTCACACTTGCCACACGGTCGTCGTCTTCGAGACCCATAATCGTCACGCCCTTTGTGTTCCGGCCGACCTGTGATACGTCGCCGGCGCGGATACGCATAATCTGGCCCTGTTCGGACATGATGACGAGGTGGTCCTCGTCGGTGACCGCCTTGGCGGTGGACACCCGGCCGTTGCGGTCGTCGGTTTTGATGTCGATAAGGCCCTTGCCGTAGCGGGACTGCGTGCGATACTCGTCGAGTTTGGTGCGCTTGCCGAAGCCGTGTTCCGTGACAGTCAACAGCGAGCGGCGGTCGTCGCCGTCGGTGGCGACCATGGCCGCGACTTTGTCGTCACCCTGCAGTTTGATGCCGTTGACGCCGCGTGCGGACCGACCCATCTCGCTGACTTCGCTCTCGCTGAAGCGGATGGTCATCCCCGCCTCCGTGGCGATGACGAGGTCGCCGGTGCCGTCGGTGACGTCCACGTCGATGAGTTCGTCGCCGTCTTCGAGCTTGGCGGCGATGATTCCGGTCGAAAGGATGTTCTCGAACTCCGAACAGCAGGTCCGCTTGACGTAGCCGTTCCGGGTCACCATCGTGATGCACTCGTCGTCGCCGAACTCGTCCGTCGAGACGACAGCGGTCAGTTCCTCGCCGTCGTCTAAGTCGATGAGGTTGATAGCGGACTTGCCCCGAGCGGTGCGGGACATCTCCGGGATCTCGTAGGTCTTGAGCCGGTAGACCTGCCCCTGGTTGGTGAAACAGAGCAGGTAGTCGTGGCTGTTGGCCCGGAACACCTTCGAGACGCGGTCGTTCTCCTTGGGGTCGGCCCCGATGATCCCCTTGCCGCCGCGGTTCTGGGGATCGAAGTTCTCGACCGGCATCCGCTTGATGTAGTCGTCCTCGGTGATGACGACGACGCAGTCTTCCTCGGGGATGAGGTCCTCGTGGGTGACCTGGCCCTCGTCCTCGATGATGCTCGTCCGGCGGTCGTCGCCGTACTCGTCTTTGACTTCCTGCAGTTCGTCTGCGATGACGCTGTCGAGCTTCTCGCGGCTGTTGAGGACGGATTCGAGGTAGTCGATAGTGTTCTGTACGTCCTCGTACTCCTCCTCGATTTCCGTCGCTTCCATCGAGGTGAGCGAGCCGAGTTGCATCCGCACGATGTGAGCGGCCTGTTCCTCGGAGAACTCGAAGGACTCCTGCAAACCGGCTCGGGCGGCGTCGCGGTCCTCGCTGTTTTGGATGAGTTCGACCACGTCCTCGACGTTTTCCAGCGCTTTTAGCCGGCCTTCGAGGATGTGTGCGCGGTCCTCGGCTTCGGCGAGGTCGTACTCGGAGCGCCGGCGGACGACCTCGCGGCGGTGGTCGATGTAGTGCTGCAGGGTCTCTTTCAGCGAGAGGACTTTCGGTTGGCCGTCGACCAGCGCGAGGTTGATGACGCCGAAGGTGGATTCGAGATGGTGGTCGAGCAGGCGGTTCTCGACCACGTCGATGTTCGCCCCGCGCTTGAGTTCGACGACGATGCGGACGCCGTTGCGGTCGGACTCGTCACGGAGGTCGGCGATGCCCTCGATTTTCCCCTCGTTCACGTCGTCGGCGATGCGCTCGACGACGCGGGCCTTGTTCTCCTGGTAGGGGAGTTCGCTGATGACGATGCGACCCTCCTCGGGGTCGACCTCATACTCGGCGCGAACCCGCAAGCGGCCGCGGCCGGTCGCGTACGCCGAGTAGATGGCGTCGCGGCCGACGATGTTGCCGCCGGTCGGGAAGTCCGGCCCCTTGATGTGCTCCATCAGGTCCTCGACCGTGCAGTCGGGGTTTTCCAGCAGTTGGACCGTCGCGTCGACCAGTTCGCCGAGGTTGTGCGGCGGGATGTTTGTCGACATCCCGACGGCAATCCCCGAGGACCCGTTCAACAGGAGGTTCGGGACTTTCGACGGCAGCACGTCGGGTTCCTGCAGGCGGTCGTCGTAGTTACTGGAGAAATCGACGGTGTCCTTCTCGATATCTTCGAGCAGTTCCTCGGCGATGGGGTCCATCCGGGCCTCCGTGTACCGCATGGCGGCCGCGGGGTCGCCGTCCATCGAGCCGAAGTTCCCCTGGCCGTCTATCAGCGGATACCGCATGGAGAAGTCCTGTGCCATCCGGACGAGCGTGTCGTAAATGGCTGAGCCGCCGTGCGGGTGGTAGTCACCCATCGTGTCGCCGACAATTGAGGAGGACTTCCGGTGGGCGGTGTTTGAGGAGACACCCATCTCGTGCATCGCGTAGAGGATGCGCCGATGGACGGGTTTGAGACCGTCTCGAACGTCCGGGAGCGCCCGACCCGCGATAACCGACATCGCGTAGTCGATGTAGGACTGCTCCATCTCGTCCTCGATGCGGACGTGCTTGATCTGCTCTGCCGGGGCGTTCGCGTCGTCAGCGTCGGAGCTCATATGTCGACCCACTCCGCTTCAGGCGAGTTCTCCTTGATGAATTCCTTGCGCGGTTCGACGGCGTCGCCCATCAGAATGTTGAACATCTTGTCGGCGGCCGCGGCGTCCTCGATAGTTATCTGTTTGAGAATCCGGTTGTCGGGGTTCATCGTCGTCTCCCAGAGCTGTTCGGGGTTCATCTCACCGAGTCCCTTGAACCGCTGGACGTGGGTGGGGTTGCCGTCACACTTCTCTTCGATTATCTTGTCGCGTTCTGCATCCGTCATTGCATCGTACGTGTTTCCGCGGTAGCGAATGCGGTACAGCGGCGGCTGGGAGGCGTAGACGTAGCCGGCTTCCAGCAGCGGCTTCATGTGCCGGTAGAACAGCGTCAACAGGAGCGTCCGGATGTGTGCCCCGTCGACGTCCGCGTCCGTCATCAGAATGATCTTCTCGTAACGCAGGTCGTCGATGTCGAACTCGTCGCCGATACCGGTCCCCAGCGCGGTGATGAGGTTCCGTATCTCGTTGTTCTCAAGAATCCGGTCTAGCCGGTGTTTCTCGACGTTCAGAATCTTCCCCTTGATCGGGAGGATGGCCTGGAAATCCGGGTTGCGGCCCTGTTTGGCGCTGCCACCCGCGGAGTCACCCTCGGCGATGAACAGTTCGGCTTCCTCGGGGTCCCGCGTCTGGCAGTCGGCCAGCTTTCCGGGCAGTGCGGTCGAGTCGAGCGCAGACTTCCGGCGGGTGAGTTCCTCGGCCTTCTGTGCGGCCTTCCGTGCCTTCGCGGCCTCGACGGCCTTGCCGACGATGGCTTCGGCCGTGTCGGGATTTTCCTCGAAGAAGGTCGCAAGTCCGTCGTGCATCGCCGATTCGACGATGCCGCGGACCTCGCTGTTGCCGAGTTTCGTCTTGGTCTGCCCTTCAAACTGTGGGTCAGGATGCTTGACAGAAATAACAGCCGTCAGCCCTTCACGGATGTCGTCGCCTTTGAGTGTATCGTCCAGATCTTTCAGCAGATTATTGTCGGTCGCGTAGTCGTTGACCACCCGTGTCAGCGATGTTTTGAATCCTGTGAGGTGTGTCCCGCCTTCACGCGTATTGATATTGTTGGCGAAGGCGTGAATCGAACCCTGCAGGTCGTCGGTCCCCTGCATGGCGATTTCGACCTGGACCGGCCCTTCCGCGATCTCCTCTTCGTCCTCGAAGTAAATGATATTTCGGTGGAGCGGGTCCTTTGTCTCGTTCAGATACTCGACGAACTCGCGGATACCGCCGTCGTAGGCGAACGTCTCCGTGTCACCGTCGCGTTCATCGTGGATAGAGATGGCGACGCCGGAGTTGAGGAAAGCGAGTTCCCGCAGTCGGGACGAAAGCGTCGAGAACTTGAACTCGCCGGTCTCGAAGATTTCGTCGTCGGGCCAGAACCGGACCGTCGTGCCCGTCTCCTCGTCGGGTTCGAGGTCGCGGACCTTCTTGAGGTCGTACTCCGGTTTACCGTGGTCGAAACGCTGCTTCCAGAGCGCGCCGTCGCGCCTGACTTCGACTTCGAGCCACTTGGAGAGGGCGTTGACCACGCTCACCCCGACCCCGTGGAGGCCACCGGAGACCTGGTAGGACTTGTTGTCGAATTTTCCACCAGCGTGGAGAATCGTCATTACCACCTCGACGGCCGGACGGCCGTGTTCTTCGTGGGTATCGACGGGGATTCCCCGCCCGTCGTCGCTGACAGAGACGGAGCCGTCGTCGTGAATCGTTACGTCGATGTTGTCGCAGTAGCCGGCGAGCGCCTCGTCGATCGCGTTGTCGACCACCTCGTAGACGAGATGATGGAGGCCACGAGCGTCCGTCGACCCGATATACATCGCGGGTCGCTTCTGGACGGCTTCCAGCCCTTCGAGGGTCTGGATCGACTTTGCGCCGTACTCATCAGACTCTCCTGACATAGGAACTTACCAGTTCTAATAGAGGGGCACGTATAAAGCTCCCGCACGCGCGCGGGGCCGCGGTTTCGGGGACAGCGTTCACTTTCACTCCGGTGGCGATTACCTTTTAACCCCGACGCGGGTACGTACCGCACGACAATGACCTCGTATCAGTCGCGACTCGGCGAGGGCGAGGGGATCGCCGAGGAGTTGGCCGAATCCCAGCGGGCCATCTCCATCGCCGAGTTCTTCGAGAAGAACAAGCATATGCTGGGCTTCGACTCGGAGGCCCGGGCGCTCGTCACGGCTGTCAAGGAAGCCGTCGACAACGCGCTCGACGCCTGCGAGGAGGCCGGTATCCTCCCCGATATCTACGTCGAGATTCAGGAGGCCGGGGATTACTACCGGCTGGTCGTCGAGGACAACGGGCCCGGTATCACGAAAGAGCAGGCCCCGAAAATCTTCGGAAAGCTCCTCTATGGCTCCCGCTTTCACGCCAGAGAGCAGAACCGCGGCCAGCAGGGGATCGGAATCTCTGCGGCGGTCCTCTACTCGCAACTGACCTCCGGCAAGCCCGCGAAGATAACCTCCCGGCCGAAGGGCCAGGACGAGGCACAGTACTTCGAACTCATCGTCGACACGGACACCAACGAACCTGAGATCAGCGTCGACGAGACGACGACGTGGGAGCGCCCTCACGGGACCCGGATCGAACTGGAGATGGAGGCCAACATGCGCGCCCGCTCGACGCTGCGGGACTACATCCAGGACACCGCCGTCGTCAACCCTCACGCCCGCATCGAGTTCGACGAACCGGGGCTGGACGAGTCCCTGAAGTTCGAGCGCGCGGAAGGTGCGGACCTTCCCGACGAGACCGAAGAAATCCGCCCGCACCCCCACGGCGTCGAACTCGGGACCCTGCTGAAGATGCTCGAAGCCACCGACTCCTACTCCGTCTCGGGGTTCATGCAGGAGGAGTTCACCCGCGTGGGCGGGAAGACCGCCGACAGCGTCATCGCGAACTTCAACGACCGCCACTACGGCCGCGGCATGGCCTGGCAGCCGCCGAAAGTCGGCGAGGACGCGGACATCGAGGCCGCTGTCGAGGACGCCGTGGCGAACAAAGGCGCTGAAACCACGGCGACCTTCGCCGCCGCCGTTTCCGAGGCGATTCACGACCGCGCCCGGGTCGCGTACCACGAGGTCGAAGCCATCGTCGATTCGGCGGCCGAAGACGCCGAGGCCGACGGCGACACCACGTTCGGCGCGACAGTTCGAGAAAACGCCGTCGAGGCCGCTTGGGATGCCGTCAGTGATACCCTGTCGAGCGACCTCTACACCCTCATTGACGACGTAACGACGAAACGCAAAGACGACGCGGTAATCGAGGGGCTGGCGAGCCGGTTGGCCGACAAGTTCGCCGACGAGGGCCGCCACCGACTGACCCGCGACGAACTCCGGGAGTACGTCGACCGCGCGGCCGACATGACCGAGGAGCAGGACGACGCCACCTTCGGCGAGACGGCCCGCGAGAACGTGCTGGAGGTACTCTGGACCGCGGCCGTGAACATCCCGGAGGACCCGCCGAAGGTAGACGACATCGCCGCCGACCGCGATACGGCGAGTCAGTTGCTGTCGGCGATGCGCGAGACGGACATCATCGCGCCGCCGACGGACTGTCTCTCCCCCATCAGCGCGGAACTCGTCGAGGAAGGACTCCGGAAAGAGTTCGACGCGGACTTCTACGCCGCATCGACGCGGGACGCGTCGGTCCACGGCGGCGACCCGTTCATCGTCGAGGCCGGCATCGCCTACGGCGGTGAACTGGAAGCCGAAGGGACCGTCGACGTGATGCGATTCGCCAACCGCGTGCCGCTGGTGTACCAGCGCGGGGCCTGTGCGACCACAGATGTCGTGAAATCCATCCGGTGGCGCAACTACAACCTCGACCAGCCCGGCGGCTCGGGCATCCCGAAGGGACCGGCAGTCATCATGGTCCACGTCGCCTCGACGAACGTCCCCTTCACCAGCGAATCGAAGGACGCCATCGCCAACGTCCCCGAGATGGAAGACGAGATCGAACTCGCCATCCGGGAGGCCGCCCGCGAACTCAAAAGTTACCTGAACAAGCGCCGCTCGATGCAACAGCGCCGCGAGAAGCAGGACAAACTCGCGACCATCCTGCCTGAGATGGCCGAGAAGCTCACCGAGGTCACCGACAACGACGAGCTTCACATCGACGACTCGCTGGCCCGCATCATGAATA
Organism: Haloarcula sp. K1; assembly: GCF_001647155.1. Taxonomy (NCBI): domain Archaea; kingdom Methanobacteriati; phylum Methanobacteriota; class Halobacteria; order Halobacteriales; family Haloarculaceae; genus Haloarcula; species Haloarcula sp. K1. The sequence goes on along the minus strand of NZ_LRHL01000042.1, from coordinate 196,505 downwards.
ACGTCCTCGTCGAGCGCGAGGTCGAGGACGACACGGTCCGGGTCCGAATCGAGAACAACGACGACACGAACGCGGACGTGGAACTGACCGACATCGTCACCGCCGAACCGCAGGAAACCAACGGCGCGAACGTCGTCGAGATGGACGGCGAGTGGTTCGTCAAGTGGTCCCCGACCGTCGGGGCCGGCGAGACCGCCGTCCTCGAATACAGCGTGACCGGCGAGGCCGAGTTCACCGTCTCGGTCGACGGCATCGAAGAGGAGAAACTCACGGTGAACGCCTGATATGAGCACCGACTCAGACACCACACCCGACACCGAGGAAGCGCGCGAGCAACTCATCGACCTCGCGGCGGACTTCTACGACCAGTTCGCCGACGGCGAGGTGCCGACGATGACCATCCCGACCCGGACCAAGTCGAACATCGTCTTCGACGAGGACGAGCAGGTCTGGGTGTACGGCGACCGGAACTCCACGCGGTCGGCCAAGACGATATCCGGGGCCGAAAAGATCCTGAAGGCCGTCTACACCATCGACTTCCTCTCCCAGCAACTGGAGGAGGACCGCTCCTCGACCCTGCGTGAACTGTACTACCTCTCGGAGTCCTGGGACCTCGACGAGGCCCAGTTCAACACGCAGGACGAGTCGAACAACCTCATCGAGGACCTCGAAATCGTCTCCGACGTTAAACGCGAGGACTTCCACATGCGCCCGGAGGAGTCCGGCGCGAAGGTGATGGGGCCGCTACTCCTCCGCGAGCAGACCAACCGCGGGGACCGCGAAATCCACTGCCAGGACGACGTGGGGCAGGGCGGGTACCAGATCCCGAACAACCCCGACACCATCGAGTTCCTCGACAACGACGCGAAGTTCGTCCTCTGCGTGGAGACCGGCGGCATGCGCGACCGACTCGTCGAGAACGGCTTCGACGACGAGTACGACGCGCTGGTCGTCCACCTCGGCGGCCAGCCCGCGCGGGCCACCCGGCGGCTCATCAAGCGCCTCCACGACGAACTCGACCTCCCGGTCACGGTATTCACTGACGGTGACCCGTGGTCGTACCGCATCTTCGGGTCGGTCTCCTACGGCTCCATCAAGAGTGCGCACCTCTCGGAGTACCTGGCGACCCCCGAGGCCCAGTTCATCGGCATCCGCCCGGAGGACATCGTCGAGTACGAACTGCCGACGGACCCGCTGTCGGACTCCGACGTCAACGCCCTGGAGAGTGAACTTGAGGACCCGCGTTTCCAGACTGACTTCTGGGAGGAACAGATAGAACTCCAGCTCGACATCAACAAGAAGGCCGAACAGCAGGCGCTCGCTTCTCGGGGGCTTGACTTCGTGACTGAGACGTACCTGCCCGAGCGGCTGGACGAGATGGGGCTGCTTTAGACGGCATCAGCGGGGCGTTTTCTCGGCTATTCCAGCGCGTACACGGTATCGGCAGCGGCGACATAGGCCCCATTTTCGTCGACGGACAGATCGGTCAGATTGCTCCCGACATCGAACGCCCACCGTTTCGTTCCGGCCGTCGTATCGACCGCGAACTTGAATCGATTCCGCGGGTCGCCGTCCGTCCACGAGTCCACGTACAGGGTGTCGGAAACGACCGCTGCCGGCACCACCCCTTCAACGTCTACGTCGGGCTCCCACGTCCATCTCTGTTCGCCGTTGCTACCGTCGTAGCCACGTATCTTGTCACCACCTGCATAGAGGACGCCGTTCTGAACCGGGGCTTGTTGGACGTAGCCGGACTGCTCCGCTTGCCACTGTTGCTCGCCACTCGCGGGGTCGAGCGCAGCGACGTGTGTGCCACCGATATAGAGCGTTCCGTCGTGAAGTGTCGTCGATGCGACGGACCCCTCGTCGTGTCTCCAGACGGTCTCACCGGTGTCGGCAGCGACGCCGATTAGCGTGCCGCGGGTCTCGTCCACGTCGGCGGCATAACAGAGCGTGTCGTCGGTGGCGACCATCGTCCGAGAGTAGTAGTCGGCAACGTCAGTAGCCCACCGTTTCTCACCGGTCTCAGCGTCGTACGCGTAGAACCGGCCGTACGACGCCACGTATATCGCCCCGTTGCGCACCGCTCCCTCGTACTGGTCCCCGATTTCCCCGGACCATTGCACCGACCCGTCGGCAACAGCGAGCGCGTAGAGCGTCCGTCCCTGCTTCGACGGGGCATCGGTGTTGGTCCCGACGTACACCATCTCCTCGGTCGCGCCGAGCAACTCCAGCCACCACTCCCCGGGCGAGAACGTCCACTGCTTTGCACCGCTTTCGGCGTCGAGTGCCACGACGATGTGGTCCTCGTACAGCCCCTCTTTCCCGCTTACGACGAATACGGTGTTCCCGACGCGTCTCGGCTGCGCGCGGATGGGGTCGCTCGCATCGTACATCCACTGTTGGCTCCCGTCAGCAGTTGCGAGTGATTTGACCGTTCCCGACTCAGTCCCGACGGACAGACCGTTTCCCGTACTAATTGGCGGGGCAGTGATCGGTGAACCGAGTGATTGCTGCCAGGCGACGAACGGTTCCGTTTCCCCGCTCCGCTTGTGGGCGGCCGTCCCAGCCCCTGATTCCGGTGTCGTCTCAGTTCCAATCGGTGAAGTCTCTATGTACCCGTTCGAACCGAGACAGCCACCGGACGCCAGTCCGAGGGTCGCCACACAGCCACGAAGGTATCGCCGACGGGAGGAGGGCATTGGGATTTCATCTCCTGTCACTCGGTAAATGTTTTCTGTCGAGTGGAAAACGGGAACAGTCGTGGTGAGGCCGGTGCGCAATTAGTGTACTACCCGGAACGACTGACCGGCAAAACGAATCCGCGTTTGCTCGGTCGAGAATCCATCAGTCGCGATCGACTGACCGGTCTTGTGGCGGTAGTTTCAGCGGAGAGCGGACATGTCGCCGGAACCAGTTCCGTATGTTCGCACCGACCGGGGTGAACACCAGCGTCGCGGCGAGACAGATAGACACGAGTTGGACAGCAATCGTAACCCACGGTGTAAAGGTCGGAACGAAGACCGTAACGACCCCGACAGCCAAGACCAGATAGATACTCAGTTCCGCGACAAAATAGCCGAAACTGGCCCTGAGTGAGGGCTGAAAGCCGGCGGTCCAGAACGACACGACGACTATCGTTCCGAACAGCAGGCCGACCCCCATCGTCGACAGGGGCAGTTCGGCCTGAATCGCAGCGGCCACCGCGGTACCGAGGGACCACAGCGATGGCCCGACAAGGAGCCAGACGAGCAGTAGGTGACCGAACGAGGGCGTTCGTTCGGCTGGGGAACGTGTTTCCCCTGTTCGGTCACTGGCGCGTTCCATGTCGGTGGTGTTCTGCTGAATCCTTCAATATTGTTTTGACTGACAGATAGACCGTCTGCTGTCTCGGGTCGCCGAAGACGGGTTCGCCAGTCAGTTCTCGTCCAGCACGACCGGAACGCCGCGTTTTGCGACATCCTCGGCGAACGCACCGGAGTCGGCTTCCAGCGAGGTGAACGTGTTGTAGTGCATCGGGAGCACGAGGTCGGGGTCCATCGCTTCAGCGAGGTCGGCGGCCTCGTGGCGGTTCATGGTGTAGTTCTTGGCGATCGAGGGGACGAACAGCGACACGTCGAGTTCGGCGTGGCCGTCCAGCACGTCGGTGTCGCCGGGCCAGAACACGCGGGTGTCGTCCAGTGCAACGAGGAAGCCACAGCCGATACCTTTCGGGTGAATCGGGCTGCCGTCGTCCTTCAGGTTCCGGCCGTCCTCGTGGTTGTACGCCGGCATCGTCCAGATCGGGACGTCGTCGACCAGCACGTCGGCCTCCATCGACACTTTGCGGACCTCGTAGTCGAGGTCGGCGAGGCGGTCGAGGTCGCGGTCGGTCGCGTGGACGTTGATACCTTCGAACGCGACGACGGTGGCGTCCTCGCTTGCGACGCGGCGGATGCCGTCGGGGTCGTAGTGGTGGATGTGGGTCACACAGACGATGTCGCCGTCTTTCGGGGCGTAGTCCCGCGTCGGCGGATGGCCGATACCGGGCGTATCTGGCTCCCACTCGCCGGTGAGCACGCCGTAGCGGCCGGGGTCAAAGTAGACGACTGTGTCATCGCCTTCCAGTCGGAGCGTCGCGTAGCCGAGCCACTCCGCGGTGATGCCGTCGTGTCTGACTGTCATGTACGGTCGTTCTCGGAGACGCCCATTACGCGTGTCGGTCCGCCTCGAATTACACCGGCGGCGTTACTGTGACGCCGCCAGCCGCTCAACGCGCTCCAGCGAGTCAGCGCCGGCGGGCGTCTTGTCCTCGCGGACCGAGAGGAACCGGGGGAACCGAAGCGCGTAGCCCGAGGCGTAGGACTGTGAGGCCTGGATCTCCTCGTAGCCGACCTCGAAGACGATAGCTGGGTCGAGCGCCACGTCGCGGCCGTCCTCTCGCCGGATGTGCGGTTCGAAGCGCTCCGTCAGGTCGTCCAGTTCCTCGTCGGTAATGCCCGTCGCGACGTTGCCGACGGTAGCGTAGCCGTCGTCGGTTCGGACAGAAAGCTCGAACGAGCCAAGGACGTTCGCCCGGCGGCCCTCGCCCCACTCCGCGCCGGTGACAACACAATCCAGCGTCTCCACGTCGGGCTTGCGCTTGCGCCAGTGCTTGCCCCGCTTTCCGGGCGAATACGCCGCTGTCGGGTCTTTCAGCATGATTCCCTCCTGTCCGGCGGCGAGGGCTTCTGCCTCCAGGTCCGCGATCTCGTCGGGGTCGTCGGACAGCCACATCTGTGAGACGACATCTCTCCCGGCAGGCAAGAGCGATTCCAGGCGGTCGTGGCGCGTCTCCAGCGGGGCATCGAGCAGGTCCTCGCCGTCCGCGTGCAGGCAGTCGAACGCGTGCAGGCGGACGGCCACGTCCTCGCGGGCCGCGGCCACGTCGTGCTTCCGGCGGAAGCGCCGCAGCACCTCCTGGAACGGGAGCGGGTCGCCGTCCGCGTCGACCGCGACCACCTCGCCGTCGAGGATCGCCGGCGTGTCCAGCGTCGATTCGACAGTGTCGACGACTTCCGGAAGCGGGTCCGTGACTTCCTCCATGTTCCGGGAGAACAGCCGGGCGTCCTCGCCGTCGAAGTGGATCTGTACGCGAGCACCGTCGTACTTCCACTCGACCGCGGCGCGGTCCCAGTCGTCCAGTGCGCCGGCGACTGTGCCCGCCTGCGCCAGCATCGCCTGCACGGGCCGACCGATTTCGAGCGTGATGGTCGCCAGTCCGGACTCGCCCTCGTCGCGGGCCACTTCGGCGACCATGCCGTAGTCGTTCGACACCTGCACGGCCCGTTCGACGGCCGCGACCGGCACGTCGAAGGCCGCCGCGACGGCGTCCCGGACCGTCCCCTCGCCGACGCCGATGCGCATCTCCGAGAGGACGAGCCGTGCGAGGTAGCTGGCTTCGGTCGACGAACACCGCGAGAACAGGCCAAAGAGGATGTCAACCTTCGTCCCCTGGCTCCCGCTGCCGTCGACGGCGGCCAGGTCCCGGAGGCTCTCGTCGAGTTCTGTGACGGTCAGTGCGTCGCTCCCGCTCTCGCCTGCTCCGAATGCGGCGAGTCCCTGCTGGCCGCCGAGGTCATAGCTGGCCGCAACAGCCCCTATTTCGCCCATGTCAGCGAGGCGCTGCTCTACGTCGTCAGCGCCGACGTTCTGGCCGGCCGCCCGGGCAATCGCCTCGTAGCAGAGCCGCGGGCCGATGTCGAGCGTGCGGGACTCGTAGGCCGGAAACACCCGGCCCTGGACGAAGCGGGCGAGCGTCGGGAGGTCCGGCCCCGCGTCAGAGAACAGGTCGGTCACCGCCTCGGTTATCGCGGTATCGGCACTCTCGGCTTCGATTGCTTCGGCCCGGTCGGCGAAGGCGGCGAACTCCATCAGCGCCTCCTACCCGATTGGGCACCGTAAATCCAGCGTCACTCGACCGTGTGTTCGACGGTGACGTTCTCGCCGGCCGTCGACGACGCATATGGCCGGTCCGTGGCCCCTGAACTGTCGCCGAAGGGGTAGTCGAATTGCTGGTTCCCGTTGGTATCCTGATGGGCGACGAGCACGAGCGACTGGCCGGTCGACGGCGGTCTGTCGAGGGTGATCTGCACGTCACTGTGGCTTCCGGCAGGGAGGTACTCGGAGGTCCCGAGCACTCTGCCGTCCTCCTCGAACTGGCGGACGACGATGAATCCACCCTCCGACAGCGACGCCGATTCGACCGTTATCTGGTCGCCGGAAACGGCGGGGCTGGTGACCGTCATCGAGGCGACGGGCGAGGACAGCAGGATGAACGCGACGTACGCGACACCCAGCAGAATTGCGGCGTGTTTCGCGCCGTCCTTGAGCGTGCCCTCGCCGAGTTGGCCGCCGATGAAGCCGGTGAGGACGGCCTGAATCAGCGCGGTGTGGAAGAACACGAGCGTGTACGCGGCCTTGTCGACGCGGCCGAAGCGGGCGAACTGGTCGACGTTGACACCCAGTCGGTTCGACTCCCCGGCCGGCGTCGGCACGCTGGACGGCAAGCTCGGGACGAGCACCTCCTGCACGGCGACGATGATGACCAGAAACACCAGGAAGGCGACGTAGATGACGACGAGGTAGGTGAGCATCTGCTGGCGTCGCCGCCGTTTCAGTCGGAGGTCCGCCCGTGACTGGGTGGCCGCGATGCGGAACACCGGGCCGAGCTGGCCCGAGGCGTGCATCGCGTGGGTCAACAGCGTCACGATCCGCGTGACGGCCGTGGTCTGGACCCGGCGGCCGAACCGGACGAGCGCGTCGTCGACGTTCGCGCCCATCCTGATGTCGGCCCAGATGCGGTGCATCTCCTGGGTGAGCACGCCGATGTCACTGCCGCGGACCCGGCGGAGACTCTCCACGACGGTCATCCCGGCCTCGTTCAGGCTCGCCAGCCGTTCGAGCAGGTCCGGCGTCGCGTCCTCGATTCGGGATAGCCGCTGCGTGTAGATGAACCGCACCAGCGCGAACGGCCCCAGAATCAGCAGGACTGACTGGATGACGAGGTCGTCGAGGAGACGGATGTTGACCGTCGATGCCTGGAACGCAGGTGGGGCACGGACGAGCAACAGCACTACCGCGACGGGCACGGTGAGATAGAGGACGTACACCGGGTTCCAGACCAGCGACTGAATCGGGGAGCTGAGCAGTTCCCGAAGCGATTTCACGCGGTCGTGGAACCTGAGCCGGTCCCAGTTCGCCTCGTCGGCCGGGACGACGCCGCCATCAGGCAGGCCGAGAGGGCCAGACCCCAGACTGGGTTTCCCCAGCGTCGCCGTTTCGTACCGGTCCAGAATATCCGTCGTCCCGCCGTTCCCGATACCAAGCGACTGGAGCTTGCTATCGAGATATACCATGAACCCGACGTTAGCCAGCGGGATGACGAGATATGCCATCATCTGTAACAGCCAGAGCGTGTCCGTCGTCGTCAGGCCGAACACGAGGAGAATCGTCATCAAGAAGAGCACGGCGGCGACGAACACGGTGACGTACGCCTCGGCGACCGTGGCCAGCCGTTCCAGCAGGTCCTCCTGACGCTCGGCGGCTTCCTCCTGATGGCGCTCGTACTGCTCGCGGAGGAACGGGGCCAGCGACTGGCCGCTCTGGAGGACGCTGGAGAGGTTCTCAATAAACGTCTTGAATTGTTCGCTGGGGGTCCGCCGGGAGACGTGTTCGAGCGCCGTAATCATGTCCCGGCCGAACAGGTCCATCTCCCTGACGGCGACGCCGACTTCCTTCGCCGTATCGCCGTAGATCTCCTGATTGCGGGCCAGCACACGCATCACGTCCGGGAAGGACATCCCACCGCGGGACAGCGCGTACATGAAGGCGATGGTGCGGGCCATCCCCTCGTCGATGTTCCGGCTCCGCACGTCCGCCTGATTCTTGAGCCGCTCCCAGCGGTAGAGGTACGTGAGTCCGGCCGTCGCCGCGCCCGAGAGCACGCCGCCGCCGATGAGGATGTAGAGAGTCCCTGTCGGCGTCAGCACGAGTTCGAACGTTCGCAGGCCGAAGGCGTTCACCATCGTCGAGGGGAGCCCCTGTGCAAGGTTCACTAGCGCCGGTAGCACAAGCAGAAAGCCGCCGATGGCGTACGCGCCGGTGATAGCGCCGGCGACAGCCCCCACACAGGCGTACACCAGCGTTCTGGCGGCGTACCCGCGATAGGTCTCGTCGATGTAGGCGGCTTCGAGCTGTCGTTCGCGTTTGGGCGATTCGCCCACGTACCGGCCGAAGAGCCGTCGGGACAGCCGCGTGACGTTGCGGTCGAAGCGCTCGTTGACGGTGCTGTAGCCGATAAGCCCGAGAATCCCGACGACGACGGCGAGCGGAGCCAGACCGAGCGGGTTCAGCGCCATGTCAGGCTATCGCATCGTCGATGTTCGCCATGACCTGTTCCTTGTCCGCGTAGTACTTGTTGACCATCGCCGTGAACTTCCGGTAGTCGGTGATGCCCTCGGACTGGAGGTAACGGAGGAACCGCTGTCGGTTACGGAGTTCGGTCAGCAGTTCTGACTGACTCCAGCCGCGCTCCTCGCGGATTTCGTCCAGTAGCTCGCTGTTGTTCTCGGAGAAACGGTCCTCGGTGGCCCGCCAGTTGTATGTCGTCGAGTAGTCCAGTTCGCCGGTTCGCTGGTCGATGCCCTCGATTTCGGCGAGCGTTTTGGCACGGCGGACGCGCTCGTCACCCGAGCGGGCCAGCACCTGCACACAGAGGATATCGAGGCTCTGAACCATCGGCCGCGGGACGTTGATTGGCTCGTTCTCCAGCCGGTTAATGACGGTCTGGACCGAGTCCGCGTGCATCGTCGAGAACGTCGTGTGCCCAGTGTTCATCGCCTGGAACAGCGTGATAGCTTCCTCACCACGAACCTCGCCGACGATGATGTACTCGGGGCGGTGCCGGAGCGCGGACCGCAGCAGGTCGTACATCGTGATGTCCGAATCGTCCAGTCGCTCGCGGGTGACTGAGGAGAGCCAGTTGTCGTGATACAGGGATAGCTCGCGGGTGTCCTCAATTGAGAGCACCTTCGACCGGGGCGGGAGGAACATCGCCAGCGCGTTCATCGACGTGGTCTTGCCGGCCGCCGTTCCGCCGGCGAAGATGAGCGACTTGTTGGACTCGATGGCCAGCCAGAGGTACGCGAGCATCTCGACGGAGAACGTGCCATAGTCCAGCAGTTCAATCGGCGTGAACGGTTCGTCGGCGTATTTCCGGATGGTGAATGCCGAACCGCGGGGAGTCACCTCCTCGCCGAGCGCCAGTTCGATACGGGAGCCGTCCGGGAGCGTCGTCGAGACGACGGGGTCAGAGACGGAGACGTGCCGACCGGAGCGCTGGGCCAGCTGGATGACGAAGTCGTTCAGTTCGTCGGCGTCGTAGGTGATGTTCGTCTCGATGTCCGTGTAGCCGTCGTGGTAGACGAAGATGGGGAGGTTCGCCCCGTCACAGGAGATGTCCTCGATGTCCGGGTCGTGCATCAGGGGGTCGATGTGGCCGTAGCCCTGGAAGGAGCGATGTAGGTAATAAAACAGGCGGTAGAACGTCTCGGGTTCGATGACGACGCCGTACTCCTCAAGCCTGGCTTCGAGTTCTTCGGCGAGGACGCGCTCCGGGTCGGTGTCGACGTCGTCGCGGTAGATGAGCGGGATGCGGATGTCCTCGAACAGACGGTCGAGCAGTTCTCGCTCGATGTCGGTCAGCGACGGCTCGACGACCTGATACAGGTGCTCGTCGCGGTCCGGGTCGTGGTTGATAGAGGCGAAGGCGAAGGGGGCGTTCAGCCAGTAGCGTTCGACCTCGTTGTAGCCGTCCAGGCCGTCGAACTCGACCAGCGCCCCGTGGCGGCTGGGGTCGTAGTTCGCCGTCGGAACCGCCGACCCGCTCAACACCGTTGCAGTCCGCGAGAGCCACGACTGGATGTGGCCGAGCGGGTCCGAAACGAAGTCACCGGGTTCGGGGGTTTCTGGGTTCGACATCGATGGTTCAGTTGGGAGCCCACGGTGCTCCGCGGAATATACCTCTGCTATCGTATCCACCTACTTAAATTCGCTCGCCAAATTATCAGGAGTATAATCGCCAGCGGTCGAACGAACGAGACGGCACTGCCCGTCAGGCTCGGTCGACGGTCAACAGGAGATAGGCGAACACGAGCGCGACGAGCGCGCCGATGGGAACGGTGACGCCGGGAAACGACGTGATGAACAGCCCGCTGGCCGCGAGCGTGAGGACGCCGACGAGTCCAAGCAAGCCGCCAAACAGCCGGACAGGGTCGATGGGGAAGCTTGCTTCGACGCGGTCCTCGGCGGCGTAATAATAGAGGCTGAGTCCGAGCGGGAGCAGGAACACGGCCAGGGCCGCGAACCCGAGGGTCCCGGCGAGCGCAAGCGGGTCCGACTCCTGAAACGCGGCGACCTGCCAGGCCCAGAGAAACGGCCGCTCTCCGGGGAGCGTCGCACCGAAGATGAACTGGAACCGAAAGGGGAGAAACCGGAGCCCGATGACAGTAACCCCATCAATCTCGAACAGCGACACCGACCACGGGGCCAACCCCACAAGCCACGTCGCAAGCACCGCAAACTCGCCGGCGTACTCTGATTTCACCCATGCCATACTACTGTCAGAGGGTGGGCCGGTCCGGTAAAAGCTACCGATACCGTCAGTCGGTGCGCCGTTACGTTCATTTGGCCGGGCCACGTACCGGTAAACACCGGAATGAGGCGTGATTACTTCACCGTCGACATCCAGGCTTCGGCCACCGACAACGACGACCCGACGATCGCGATTGTATACGATGGGCCGACAGGAGAGCTTCGCGAGCGCCTCACCAAAGTAGACGGTGGCACACTCGATGGCGAGGACATTGACGTGACCTTCCGCCGCCAGCCTGAAAGCGACGGTGTGCTTTCGCTAACGAACCGACTCACCGGTGAGTACGTCTTCGAGGCGACAGCACCGACAGCGGATGTCGACGCGCTCGTCTCCACAGCGGACGCCCAAGAAGACCCACAGTTTAGGGTCCGTCTCACCGACGGCGAGGGCGAGTCACGGGCCTACGAGTTGCGGACGCTGCTCGTCTACGACCACGACGGGAGCCTCCTGCGCGGACAGAGCCTCATCCCCGGCGGCGTCGAGCTGTAGCCCGCTACAGCCGCTCGACAATCGCCGGGAGCACCTGCGTGACATCCGCACGGAGCACGTGCGCCGCAGCCGCGTCACGCGGCGTCTTATCGTAATTTATCACGACCAGTGTACTCCCCGCCTCAGCCGCTATCTTCGGCAGGAGCGACGCCGGCTGGACCGACAGCGATGACCCAGCCGCCAGAAACACGTCACTGTCCCGTGCGAGACGCTGGGCCTCGTTCATCGCCACGTCAGGCATCGGTTCGCCGAACAGCACCACGTCGGGCCGGTAGACACCACCGCAGTCACATCGCGGGGGCAAGTCGCCGTCCTCGTCGGCCGCCTCGAACACCGGTTCGGCGTCCCGCCGGTGGCCACAGTCGTCACAGACCACGCGCCGATGGGTGCCGTGGAGTTCGACGACCCGGTCCGTCCCGGCGGCGTCGTGCAGCCCGTCGACGTTCTGTGTGAGCACGGCGTCGAGGTGGCCGTCCGCTTCAAGCGCCGCCAGCGCCTCGTGGGCGGCGTTGGGCTCGGGGTCTATGTCGCCGTAGATGGCCTCCCGCAGCGAGAGTCGGTCCGCCCAGAAGCCCGCTGGGTCGGCGTCGAGCCGACGGCGGTGGAAGTCCGCCGGGTCGTGGCGCTCCCAGATACCGTCGTCGCCGCGAAAGGAGGGGATGCCCGATGCGGTCGAGACGCCTGCGCCGGTGAGCGCGACAGCAGTTTCGGCGGTGCGAAGCGCCTCGGCCACAGCATCCAGCGTCTCGTCGTCGACGTCGTCGGTCCCGTGCCTGTCGTCGGCCATACGCTCGCTTCGCAGTGTGGCGCTGTGGGTCTATCGGATTGGATTCGATGTTGGGACGGCCGGAACGCTCCTTGGCATCCCGAGTCGCTTCAGAACCAGCCGTATCGCGCTACAGCGCGCTCCCGAACCACTATCCTCACCCACAGTAAACTGGGACGGATTCCGCGTGGTCGCCGGAAGAGAAACGGACGGATTTAAATCGCCACCGCTCGGCTTTCTGCATGACATGCGCTTGCACGAATACCAGGCGAAGCAAGTCTTCGCTGACGCGGGCATCCCGACGCCCGCCTCGCAGCTGGCCGAGACAGTGGACGAGGCCGTCGACGCGGCCGAGGAAATCGGATATCCGGTCGCCATCAAAGCACAGGTACACGTCGGCGGCCGCGGCAAGGCCGGCGGCATCAAGCTCGTCGAGTCCAAGGAGGAGGCTCGCGAAGCTGCCGAGGACATCATCGGGATGGACCTCAAGGGCTACCACGTCTCGAAGGTGCTCGTCGAGGAGGCCGTCGACTTCGTCAACGAACTGTACGTCGGCGTGACGATGGACCGTGGCGAGGGTCGCCCCGTCGCCATGGTCTCGACGAAGGGCGGCGTCAACATCGAGGAGGTCGCCGAGGAGGACCCTGACGCCATCGCTCGTGAACACATCGACCCGGCCTTCGGAATGCACCCGTTCCAGGCCCGGAAGGTCGTCTACGAGGCCGGCGTCGACCGCGAGGTCGCAAACGACGTTGCGAGCGTCCTCACGACGCTGTACCAGCTCTGGGACGACCGTGACGGCGCTGACACGGAAATCAACCCGCTGATGATTACCGGCGACGACGAGGTTATCGCGGCCGACGCCGTCATGAACATCGACGGTGACGCCCTGTTCCGCCAGCCCGAGATCGCGGAGATGGGCGAGGAAGCGGCGGAGGGCGACGAACTCGAACAGAAGGCCGACGAGTACGGCTTCGATTACGTCCGACTCGACGGCAACGTCGGCATCATCGGTAACGGTGCGGGCCTCGTGATGACGACGCTGGACCTCGTCGATTACTACGGCGGCGAACCGGCCAACTTCCTCGACGTGGGCGGTGGCGCGAAGGCCGACCGCATCGCGAACGCCCTCGACATGGTGTTCTCCGACGACAACGTCGACTCGGTCGTGTTCAACATCTTTGGGGGCATCACCCGCGGCGACGAGGTCGCCAACGGTATCAATCAGGCCCTGGAGCAGTTCGACGAGATTCCGAAGCCGGTCACCGTCCGACTCGCAGGGACCAACGCCGAAGAGGGAATGGAGATTCTGAACGAAGACCTCGTCACGGTCGAACATACGCTGGAGGACGCCGTCCAGCGTGCAGTCGAGTACGCGAAGGAGGTGGAAGCATGAGTGTGCTAGTCGACGAAGACACGCGCGTCGTTGTACAGGGAATCACCGGCGGTGAAGGGAAGTTCCACACCGAACAGATGCTGGAGTACGGCACCAACGTGGTCGCCGGGGCCGTCCCCGGCCGCGGCGGGCAGGAGGTCGCCGGCGTGCCGGTCTACGACACGGTCCAGCAGGCCGCCCGCGAGGAGGACGCCAACGCCGCCGTCGTGTTCGTGCCCCCGGCCTTCGCCGGCGACGCCTGTTTCGAGGCCATGGACGCCCGGGGCATCGACCTCGTCGTCGCCATCACCGAGGGCATCCCGACCCAGGACATGGCGCGGGTCTACCGCAAACTGCAGGAGACCGACACGCATCTCGTCGGTCCGAACTGCCCCGGCGTCATCACGCCCGGCGTCGCCAAGCTCGGCATCCTCCCGGGGAACATCTTCTCAGAGGGGAACGTCGGTCTCGTCTCCCGCTCGGGGACGCTGACCTACCAGGTCGTCGACAACCTCACCAACCGCGGCATCGGCCAGTCGACGGCCATCGGTATCGGCGGCGACCCCATTATCGGGACGGACTTCATCGGCGCGCTCGAACAGTTCGAGGCCGACCCCGACACCCACGCCGTCGTGATGTGCGGCGAAATCGGCGGTGAAGACGAGGAGGAGGCCGCGCGCTTCATTGGCGAGCACATGGACACGCCGGTCGCCGGCTTCATCGCCGGTCGGACCGCACCGCCCGGAAAGCGCATGGGCCACGCCGGCGCTATCGTCTCCGGCTCCGGTACCGGGACCGCGCAGTCGAAGATTACCGCGCTTGAGGACAACGGCGTCCCTGTCGGTGACACACCAGAGGAAGTCGCCGACCACGTCGAAGACCTGCTGTAGGGCACCGTCGGTTTCTTGTCGTCCGTTTTCGTAGTGTCAGGTGATGACGCCTGCTCGTGGGACCGTCTATCTCGTGGTCGGTACCGAAGCGACAGACCTAGCTGCGGCACTCTCCGAAGCACTGACGACGGACGAGACAACCGCCGAGGCAGTCCCAGACACGAGCACCGTACAGGACCGGCTGAACGACGGGGACGTCAGGGGTGTCGTCGTCAGTGACGACGGCGACCACGACGGGATAGCGGTGTTCGAGGAACTGCGAGCGGCCGGGGCCGAGATTCCGATTGTGCTCGTCGCGACCGACCCCGAACCTGACCGGGTCACCGAGGCGCTCCGGGCCGGCGTCACCGATTACGTGACCGCGGAGACGCCGGCATCCCTGTTGGCCGCGAAACTCGAAGCGTACGCGACCCGGTGGCCGACCGACTGGCGGGTCGGTGCCGTACAGTGGGAGGACATATCGAGCGGCGTCTCTCACGACGCGAAGAACCCGCTGAACGTCGTTATGGGCCGATTAGAGCTACTCGACATCGGTGAGCCCCACGAAGACGCATTGAATCGGTCCGTTCGCCGAGTCGAGACGCTGCTCACCGATCTCTCGCGCATCGGGAGCACCGCGTGTCCCGTCTCGGAAACGGACTCGCTCTCGCTTTCTGACGTAGCCACTGAGGTCTGGGCCGCAGAGAGCTACGAAAATGCGACGCTGGAAGTGGTGACTGACACGTCTGTCGACGCCGAAAACGACCGACTGCAGTTGCTCCTCCGCGAACTGTTCGACAACGCGGTCACACACAGCGAGGGACCCGTAACCGTCACCATCGGTGCAACCGAGTCCGGGTTCTACGTGGCCGACGACGGCCCGGGGATTCCCGAAGCGGACCGCGACGAAGTGTTCGACCAGGGCTTCGGGACGACGCGGGAGGGGGAGGGATACGGACTGTTCCTCGTCGAAACTGCGGCGCGTGCCCACGGCTGGACAGTATCGGTCGGGAGCAGCGAATCCGGCGGCACGCGGATCGACGTGACGACAGCCTAGCGGTTATCTCACCCACAATCGCTGTCGGTATCTGGAAGACGGCGGCTGGGCTGGTCCCGAACTGGCTGTGGCCGAGATGTGTCGATAGCTATTCGGCCCTGTCGACCATTACTGTCCAAGATGTGAGATGTATGTGGTGCCGAAAACCGACGGACGGCGGCCGACCTGAACCTTCCGTCAACGGAAAGAAGCGGCCGTGAACGTTCCGGTATCGCTATAAGGGATGAATCTGTAGTTTCGAATATGCCTCATATTTGTCGGAACTGCAAGCGGACCTTCGGCACAGAACTCGAACTCGAACTCCACCGCGACACATGTTCGGACGGGCAGCTCTACTGCGACGAATGTGGCGACCGGTTTACCGAGCGAGCGGCGACGGAAGACGGCTGGCACTATCGATGTCCGAATGACGACTGTGACGGCACCGGGATCGACGACGACATCCACAAAGTATCGGACGCACGCGTAACCAAACAGTAGCTGGCAGGAAAACAGGCCGAGCCGACAGTAACACCGACGATAATGCTGGGAAATACGCCGCACACCTGTTCCGTTGGCCAGCAGATGTAAATGCACGTCTAACAAATCGATGCGGAAGTGACAGACCCAGATCGCCGCTCAGATCGCCTGCCAGCCCTTATTCAGGGAGTCGGGTGGCTGCTCCTCCTCGGAGGCGTCGCTAACTATTTTTATTTCTCTGATTCCGGCCTATCAGCGCTTGTTACTGCTGATTTCGTGGTCAGTATGCTGGCAATCGTTCCGTTTGCAGCGGCGATCATCGTCGGCGGGTTCTGGCTCAGCAACTCGGAGATCGAGCCGGACCACTACCGGCGTATCGGGGTCTGGTTCGCTGGGGGGCTGGTTTCTTTTCTGCTGTTGAATGTGGCGATGATTCTAACCTGGCCGACGGGGTCGCTAAGTGAAGACATCGGCTGGGCGCTGTTTGCGGCTATCGTCGGCGGCTTCGGTGGCCTCATGATGGGAATCTTCGAAGCGCGCGCGATATCCCGAGCCGTCGAGGCCGAGCGACAGCGACTCCGCCGGGAGGCCATCGAGCAGCGCAACGAACGCCTCGACGAGTTCGCGGCCGTCGTGGCACACGACCTCCGGAACCCGCTCAACGTCGCGTCCGGTCAGTTGGAACTCGAACGAATGGACCGGGACTCGGAACATCTGGAAACGGCTGCGAGAGCGATGGACCGAATGGAAACGCTCATCGACCGGACGCTGACGCTGGCTCGAAGCGGGCACGTCATCAGCGAGACGGAGGCCGTTGATCTCGCAGAACTGGTCGATAGCTGCTGGGAGGCCGTGCCGACGGCGGATGCGACGCTCGAAAACGAAGTGACAGCCGTCATCGACGCCGACCCGGATCGACTCCGTCACCTGTTCGAGAACCTGTTTCGGAACAGTGTGGAGCATGGCTCCACAGGCAGTCGAACGGGGCCCGACGACAGTGTTGGGCATGGGTCCACGGGCAGGCAGTCACCGTCAGAGGACGCCCTCGAACGTGGCAGTGCTAACCTGACGATTCGTGTCGGCGAGATGTCTGAAGGGTTTTACGTCGCCGATGACGGCTCCGGAATTCCGTCTGAAAAGCGTGATGCGGTGCTCGACGACGGCTACACCACCACGGACGGCGAAGGCGGGCTGGGGCTGGCAATCGTCCAGCGCATCGTCGAAGCCCACGGCTGGGACATCGACGTGACCGAAAGCGACGGGGGCGGGACACGCTTCGAGATTACGGACATCACGAGAACGGATAGCTCCGAGAAAGACACCTACACGCGCTCGAAGACGCCGATACAGCCCTGACGGGTCGACGCGGTCGCTGCCTACGCCTCGCGTCGTCGTGCGATAGCAGCGACGTGCTGGCACGCTCGGGCACACACCGGAGCGTAGCCGGTCGCCAGCGGCGGGATCTCGAACCCAACGACGGAGCCGGAAGCCCGTTCCTCGGCGAAGTGACCTGTTGCGGGGAGCCGAGCGACGTTCCACGTCCAGCGATACGGCGCACACGCCGTCACTTCAAACGGGAGCCACACCACGCCAGCAGCGCGAACGCGGCCGGCCGTCCCGTCATCGATATATCGGGTGTCTGTTTCGACGGTTGTGACCGACGGCCCCCAGTCGGACCAGCAGTCGGTGTCGGTCAGGACATCCCACACGGTGTCGACCGACGTATCGACGTCGTGCCGGACGATCAGCCGTCGCCCGTCCGGTGTTTTCTCGATCGAAACACTGCTCGTGCCGAGTTCGAGTGCCATTATCAGAAGCAATAGGCCGGAGCCAAGGTATAGGTTAGTTCACCCACAATCAATCGCCAGATGATTGACGCCCGGGATATTCGGAAGGAGTACGGCGGTTTCGTCGCTGTACAGGGCAGTTCGTTTTCGGTCGACCGCGGCGAGGTGTTCGGTATCATCGGGCCGAACGGGGCCGGCAAGACGACGACGCTGAAGATGCTGGCGGGTCTATTAGAGCCGACAAGCGGCTCCGCCGAGATAGCTGGGCTCGACACCGAGACCGCGGAGATGCGCCAGCAACTGGGCTTTCTGCCCGAAGAATCGCCGCTGTACGAGGAGATGACGCCGATCTCCTATCTGAAATTCTTCGCCGACCTCTACGACGTGGACCCGGACGTGGCCGAGGAGCGGATGCACGACACGCTGGACGAACTCGAACTCGAACACCGCGACCGGAAGCTCGGCGATATGTCCAAGGGGATGAAACGGAAAGTCGCCATCGCCCGCTCGCTCATCAACGACCCCGACGTGCTCATCTACGACGAGCCGGCGTCGGGACTGGACCCGCTGACGACGAACTACGTCATCGAGTTCACGGAGCAGTTGGCGAAGGAAGGCAAGACCATCGTTTTCTCTGCACACAACCTCTTTCACGTCGAATCTATCTGCGACCGGGTCGTCATCATGAACGAGGGCGAAATCGTCGCCCGCGGCGACCTCGAACAGCTTCAGGCCGAGTACGGCCACACGCGGTATCACGTCTACACCACCGTCGACGTGCCCGGCGCAGCCAAGGAAAACGGCACCTACGAGCGCGTCGTCGAAAGCATGGAGGCAGTCGAGACGACACGCAGGCAGGCCGAGAACCGGGGCGGCGACGTGGTCGACATACGGACGGAGGAGTCCAGTCTGGAGGAGGTGTTCCTCAACGTCGCCGAGGCCGGGACCCGCGGCACGCGGTACGTCGAGGAGGACGCGGAGTAGATGCAACCCGACAAGCTCCTGCGCGTCGCGAAGTGGGAGGTGACGAAAAACGCCGGCGGCGTCGACAAGCGGACCATCGTCGTAATGGCGCTGTCCCTCGTTGCGATGGGCGCGGTCGCCGCGATAGCCGTCAGCGGCGGCACTGGTGCGGGCATGGACGACGGAATCTACCGAATCGGCGTCGACGAGAGCAGTCCCTACTACGGCGTCGCGGCCGATGACCAGACCTTCGACATCCGTGAGCCGGACCCCGCTGCCATCGAGCGACGCCAGCAAGAACTCCTGTATCGGGGGACCCAGCTCCAGAGCGTTCCACGGACGGCGAAAGAACGGGCAGCGCTGGCCGAACTCCGCGACAGTACGGCGCAGTACAACGACCGGACACTCGCTCGGGACGACAACCAGACCGCCGCGTTCCCCGTTTCTGTGACGCTTGTCTACGAGCAACAGTCGGGGAGCAGCCAGCTCGACCCCCGAGGCGGCGACAGCAGTGACGGGTCGGGTTCTGCGGACGGCAGTGGGACAAGTACCGGCGGCAGCGGTGACGGGTCGGACACGAGCGGTACTGGCGGGTCAGCCACGACCGGCGGCGGGGACGGCGGAACCGCCGGCGGCAGCGGTGCGAACCTCGGCGCTATCGGCGCGCGGTTGACCGGCGACGTGCAGGGTGGCACCCCCTCGGACATCTCGCCGCCGTTCCCCTTCGAGTCGCTCGTGCTCGCCTTCCTCTACATCGTCCCGATGAACTTCGTTATCCAGGCCTACGGCTCGTCGATGCTCTCCGAACGGCTGAACCGCCGCGGCGAACTCCTGCTGGTGACGCCCGCCTCGCGGGGGGACATTATCGGCGGGAAGACGCTCCCGTACTTCGTGGGTGCTGTCGGCGTAGCGGCGCTCATCACCGCGGCGCTGCGGTTCGGGAACATCGCGCCGGCGGGGAGCTACGTCGCGGTGCTGGCGGTGGTCCCGCTCGTCGTCCTCTTCCTCTCGGCGACGTTCTGCGGGGCGATGTTCGCCCGCTCGTTCAAGGAACTCACCTTCGTGACGGTGACCATTACGGTGACGCTGACCTCCTACGCGTTCGTTCCGGCCATCTTCACCGACGTGACGCCGATTGCGCTCATCTCGCCGCTGACGCTGGTCGTGCTCGACCTGACTGGCCAGTCCGTCGGGCTCTCGTCGTTCGTGTTCTCGGTGACGCCGCCGCTACTGACCGGACTAGTGCTGTTCGGTCTGGGAGCCGGGCTGTACCGGGAAGAGGATATGTTCACCCAGCGTCCGATTCCGCTGAAGGTGCTCGATGCGCTGGCCGGTGGTATCAACTCCCGCCGGAGCGCGCTAAAGATGAGTATCGTCCTGTTGCCGCTGGTCATCGTCGCCGAACTGGCAGCCATCGCGTTCTTGTTCGTCCTCGATTCGGTGTCGCTGAACGTCTTCGGGACGAACCAGTCGCTCGGCATCGTGCTCGTGCTCGGCGTCATCGTCATCGTCGAAGAACTGGCAAAGAGCCTGCACGTCTACGCCGGCTACGAGCACGCCCGTTACGAGCGGACGCTCCGGTCGGCGCTCGGCATCGGTGCGCTCTCCGGACTCGGCTTCTTCATCGGGGAGAAAGGGCTGCTTATCGCCAGGCTGTCCGACCTCGAAAGCCTGCCCATCGGGGAAGCCGCCCTGCAGGGCGCGACGTTGCCAGCCGGCCTGCCGCTGTGGGTTGCCGGGCTGCTGTTCCTGCTCCCACTGGCACTGCACACGCTGACGGCGGCCATTTCCTCGGTGGGCGCGAGCCGCGGTCGCCGGGCCTATCTCGGTGGGCTCGGGCTGGCTATCGTCATCCACTTCGCCTACAACTTCGCGGTGGTGAGCACCCTTGTCTGACGACCGCCCCATCTGGCGCGACCCGCGGGTCGTCGTGGCCCGCCGGGACATCCGGTCGCTGTCCCGCGAGAAGACAATCGTCCTGGCGTTGCTCATTCAGCTGTTCGTCGCGGGGTTCTCCTCGTTCCTCGTCGTCGGCCTCACGTCGCTGTACGACCCCAGCTCGGTCGCGGCCGGTGAGGTGGAGATGGCCGTCACCGGTGACGCCCGCGAGGAACTTGAGGCCGCGGCCGCTGAACAAGATGGGACCAGCGTCACCGCCTTCGAGAACGAGGACGCCGCACAGCGGGCGTTCAATCAGCGACGGGTAGACGCGATACTGCGCGGCGACTACGTCCCGTCGACGCGCGGACCAGGGGAGCAGATAGCGGTCACTGCTGTCGTGCCGGAGGGGAGCATCCGGTCGACGCTCATCGTCGTCGAAGTGCGCCGGGTCCTCAGCGGGCTGGAGCGCCAGGAGCGACTGGAGCGGACGCCCTATCTCGACCAGCCGCCCGTGCCACTCCCTGATACTGTCAGCGCGAGCCAGTACTTCGGGTTCACCTACACGATCCTGATTCCGCTGCTGTTGTTCCTCCCGCCGTTCATCAGCGGATCGGTTGCCGTCGACACTGTCACCGAAGAGATCGAGCGCGGCACGATGGAACTGCTCCGCGTGGCCCCAGTGTCATTACTTGACATCATCGACGGGAAGGCCCTGGGAATGGTGTTACTTGCCCCTGCACAGGTGCTACTGTGGCTCGCATTACTGTCGACGAACGGCATCGCCGTCTCGAACCCGGCGGCGATTCTGCTGTTCATCACCGCAGTCACCGTCGTCGTCGTGACGCTCGGTGTCGTGCTGGGCATCACGCTCCAGAACCGTCGCCCGGCGCAGTTGCTGTTCTCCGTGCTCACTCTCGTGCTGTTCGGCGGGGCCGTGCTCCTCCCGGAACACCCGGCGACCACGGTGGCGAAGCTTGCGGTCGACAGCCCGACCTTGCTGACCTACGGCCACGTCGGTGGCGCAGTGCTGGTGGCGGTCGCTGGCTACGCTGCCGCAAGGGTGTACATCGGCCGCATCGCCGCGGAAGCGCTGTAGAACGGAGGGAAGAAGTGCAGGCGTTACCCGTGGCCGTGTGGCTCCGCCGCCTCGTCGCGGATGACCATCACCTTCACTCGGCGGACGGCGTCGAAGTCCCGTAGCCGATAGGTGAGGTCCCGGACCCGCTCGGCCGGGCCGCGACAGAACAGCGATTCGAGACACCACTCGCCCTGATGGGTGTGACTGGTGTTGAGAATCACGTCCTGAAACGTGTGCTGGACGGCGTGGAGGTCCCGAATCACGTCGGCGTGGCGGTAGTCGAACCCGACCAGCGCTACCACGTCGCCGTCCATCGCCGCGAGCCGTGAGTGTCGCTCGACGTACTCCTCCATAGCCTCTCGCACCGCCCGCGAGCGGTTTTCCAGGTCCTGTTCGCGCCAGACGCGGTCGAACTCCGCGAGAAGGCCTTCGGGGATGTTGACGCTCGTTCGCATACCCGGATTGCCGTCGCCGGCCACAAAGGTCCCCGTATTACGCAGCCCCCGATTCCGTAGTAACAACCCTTAGGCAGGGCCGTAGCGTCGGTGTGGTACATCGATGGCATACAGCGAGGCACTCGGCCTGTTTCTCGGGGCAATCGCTCTCGGCGCGGTTCACGGGCTCGAACCGGGCCACGGCTGGCCGGTCGCCGCGTCCTACGCCCTCGACCAGTCCAACGCGTGGCTGTCCGGCTTCGCGGCGAGCCTCCTGCTGGGCGTCGGCCACCTCGTCAGCAGCATCGCGATGGTGTTCGCGTTCTTCTACGCCAAGGCCTACTTCGACCTCACGCAGGCCAACGAGCCGCTGGAACTGGCCGCTGGCGTCCACATCGGCGGGCCGGTGAGCATCGTGGCCGGCTGTCTGCTCATCGTGCTTGGCATCCGTGAGTATCGGTACGGCCACGTCCACGGGCATGGCGACGCGGCGGAGACTCACGACCACCAGGCGGCATCGGGCCACGACCACGAGCATGGCGAAGTAAATGCCAACTCCCATACTGATTCCAATTCGCAGGACCATCAGCATCAGCACCACGGGCACTCCCACGGCAGTAACCACTCGCACGGAGACGACAGCGGCGGCCTATGGTCGCGGGTGTTCGGCAGACTCCCGCTCGTCGGCGGCCACTCCCACGCGCACAATGGTCTGGACGATGCCGCCGACCGGGGGCTGTTCGGCATCGCCTGGTTCGCCTTCCTGCTGGGGTTCGCCCACGAGGAGGAGTTCGAGATTATCGCCCTCTGTGCCGGCTCGCCGTACTGTCTGGAGCTGATGAGCGCCTACGCGGCCACGGTCATCGTCGCGCTCGTCGGCCTGACGATGGCGCTCATCGCTGGCTACCAGCAGCACGAGGCGGCCGTCGAGCGGTACACGCCGTACCTCCCGTTGGTCTCCGCCGTCGTGCTCGTCACGATGGGTCTCGGGTTCGTGGCTGGCATGCTCTGACGGACGGTTTCTCACCGCGGTCCGGCCGCTCGCCCCATCCTTTTTGCTCGGAGCGCCCGGGGTGGGGAACATGGAGTACACGACACTCGGGTCGACTGGTATGGAGGTCAGCCGGCTCTGTCTGGGCTGTATGAGCTTCGGAACCTCGGAGTGGCGCGACTGGGTGCTCGACGAAGACGAGAGCCGCGAGGTCATCGAGCGGGCCATCGACCTCGGCATCAACTTCTTCGATACGGCCAATATGTATTCGATGGGCGAGTCCGAGCGCGTTCTCGGGACCGTCCTCGACGACTACGACCGCGACGGGCAGGTCGTGGCGACGAAGGGGTACTTCCAGATGGACGAGGACAACCCCAACGCCGGCGGGCTCTCGCGGAAGGCCATCGAGCAGGAACTGTCGAACTCGCTTTCCCGGCTCGGGATGGACACCGTCGACCTCTACCAGATCCACCGCTGGGACTACGACACGCCCATCGAGCAGACGCTCCGGGCGCTGGACGACGCGGTCCGGCGGGGACAGGCGCGCTACGTCGGTGCGTCGTCGATGTGGACCCACCAGTTCGCCGACGCGCTACGGACGAGCGAGCGCGAGAGGCTGGAGCGGTTCGAGACGATGCAGAACCACTACAACCTGCTGTATCGGGAGGAGGAACGCGAGATGCTCCCGCTGTGTGAGAAAGAGAACGTCGGCGTGATGCCGTGGAGCCCGCTGGCCCGGGGCTATCTCACCCGACCGCACGAGCAGGTCGAGGAGACGGTCCGGGGCGAGACGGACGACTACGCTCGCGAACACCCCTACTACGAGGGGAACGGCCGCGAGGTCAACGAGCGCGTGCAGGAACTGGCCGACGAGTACGACGCCTCGATGGCACAGATCGCGCTGGCCTGGGTGCTCGACAAGGAGCGGGTCGACGCACCGATTATCGGGACAAGTAGCCTCGAACACCTCGAAGAAGCGGTCGCGGCGCTCGAAATCGACCTCTCGGCGAGCGACGTGGAGTGGCTGGAAGAGCCATACGAGCCAGTTCGGGTGTCTGGCCACGAGTGAGCCCCCAAAACGGTTAACCCGCTGTGCGATGAAGCACTATATTGAGGAAAGGTAACAATGACCAATGCTCGGGGGCCGAGCAGCGAGACACTCGAGGAGACGGCGGGCAGTGACGCCTGCGTCTGTTCGATAGGTAACGCGGTCGAACACTACGTGACCGGGATACTGGGGCTCGTCGCGACGCTCGTCATCGGCGTGCAGGCCTACCCCTGGCTCCAGTCCGTCGCCGATACCACGTCGTATCTCGGGTCGACGTGGCTGGTGTTTAGTTTCGCCGCGATATGGCTCATCTGCTGGATCGCACTTGAAGTCGCCTGGGAGTGGCGTGCCGGACGGGTACACCTGCTGTAACAGACAGTTAGTCGCGAACGTCAGCCGCGATTCGTTGCATCCCTTCGAAGTCGTCGTCGGAGTAGGCGATGAGTCGCACGTCTGTCAGGGATTCGGGCTCGTACTCGTCGATGACGGCGCAGATAATTCGGATACCTTCCTCGAAGTCGAACCCGGCAATACCACAGCCGAGCGCCGGGAGAACGAGCGACTTACAGTCCAGCGCGTCCGCTTCCACCAGTGCGTTCCGGGTCGCCGTGCGGATGCTCTCGGCGGTTGACTGGCCGCCCGGTGGCATCGCGGCGGCGTGAATGACGTACTCGGCGTCGAGGTCGTAAGCGTCGGTCGTGGCGACACCGCCGAGGTCGACCGGTCCCTTCGCGACGGCCTCGTCATTCAGCCCCGACCCGGCCGCGTGCTTGAGCGCCCCCGCGACGCCGGAGCCCATCTGCAGGCTCGTGTTCGCCGCGTTGACCAGTGCGTCCGCCGACTGTGCAGCGATGTCGCCCTGGATCACCTCGAACTCCATGCACGATGCTGGGGGCGGAGCGGTCAAAGTTCTAGCGCCGATGCGGCCGGACGCACTCATTGCTATCTGTCACCGCGTCCCACGACAGGCAGAAACCTGTTTGGCCTTTACTACCAGATATGGACCTGCTGACGATGACGTGGCGGGACGTGGGGTTCATGCACTGGCCAGTCGAGCCCGATATCGTCCAGACGACGCTGCCGGACGGGCTCGCTGTCGACACGTACGACGGGCAGGCGTGGCTCAGTGTGGTCCCGTTCCAGATGGCGGACATCAGGCCGCGAGGCAGTCCGATTGGGCGGTCCTTCGGCGAGCTAAATCTCCGGACCTACGTGGTCGCCGACGGGACGCCGGGGGTGTACTTCTACAACCTCGACGCCGACGACCGCCTCAGCGTCACGCTGGCCCGGCGGCTGTTCCAGTTGTCCTACTACCGGGCGTCGATGCAGGTCCGGACCGACGGCGACAGCGTCGAGTTCCGGAGCTGTCGGACCAGTTCGCGCGCACCGCCGGCGGATTTCCACGCCACCTACGAGCCGACTGAGCCGCCGTCGACGCCCGAACCGGGCTCGGTGGAGTCGTTCCTCGTGGAACGGTACCGCTTCTACGCCGCGAGCGACGACGGGACAGTGTACTACGCCGACATCGACCACGAGCCGTGGCCGCTTCAGGCGGGACGAGCGGATATCCGGACGAACGGGCTGTTCGCCGCATCGGGGTTCAACAGGCCCGACGGCGAGCCGCTCGTCCACTACTGCGCCGAGATCCCGGTGACTGCGGGGCGACTCCACCGGCTCGACGGGGTCGCCCAGTACACTGATTAGCGTGTCGGCCCCAGTGAGGGTGTGGTCGCCCTCCGTCCGCTGCAGGTCACGCTCGACGACGTTTGCTTCTGTCACTGGCCGGTCCCCGAGACAGCGGTGCAGGCGGCAGTCCCCGACTGGCTCACCGTCGAGACGGCTGACGGCGACGCCTGGGTGTCGGCCGTTGCGGCGACCGTCGACCGCGTCGAGACGTTCGGTATCGAGGTCGCCGGGCCGTCGGAGTTGCTCACGGTTCGGACCTACGTCCGCGGGCCGACCGGTCAGCGCGGGGTCTGCGTGCTGGCGCTGTTCGGTGACGACAGGCGGACAACGACGGCGGTTTCGGAGCTGTTTCGCATCACAGTCGGTGACGCTACCCCGCGAACGCTCTCAACGGCCGACCGTCGCCGGGTCCTCGACGCCGGGGAGCGGCGACTGTTCGAGTGCCGGTACACGGCTGGCGGTGAGCCGGTGGCGATTCCACCGGACTCACTGGCCTCGTTCCTCGTCGACCGACAACGGTACTTCACAACCGGGCGCTTCGGGACGCATCTCGTTGGGAGCGTCGGCCACGACCCGTGGCGACTCGACCGCGTTGACGCCACTGTGACCGGGTCAGTACTCCCACTGGTTGACATATCTGATCGTGAGGCAGAGCCGTTAGTCCATCACAGTCCTGGGCTTCGGGTTTCGATTGCCCCACCGGTACCGCCCTAGCCGGGACCAGCGGGCAACCTAGCTCCCTTGAAATATAAGTACGGACAGACCGTTGGGGGAACAAGGACCCTGCCGCCCATATGACATCTGAAAGTAATATACGAACGCTTGTTGTTGACGACAGCGATTTTTTCGCGGAGATGACCGCTGATACGCTCACGCAACAACACGGCATCGAGTCCGTTGCTGCAAACAGCGCTACGGAAGCGCTGGAGCGACTCGACGGGGGTGGGTTCGACTGCGTCGTCAGTGACTACGAAATGCCGGAAATGGACGGGCTGGAGCTTCTCGAAGAGATCAGGGAGACAAACCCCTCTATCCCGTTCATTCTGCTGACTGGGCGGGGAGACGAAGAGACGGCGAGCGCGGCGATTGCGGCGGGAGTCGCCGACTACCTCCTGAAGCTCGAAGTCGTCGAAGACAAGCAGTACGGTCGGCTTGCAAACCGGATCGAGAACGTCGTTTCACAGGAGCGAACCCGCAAGAAGTTCGAATCGCTCGTATCGGATTCGCCGGATGGTATCGTCCACCTGACGACTGACGGGACCCTCCTCTCAGTGAATCCCTCGATGGCACGCAGACTGGGTGCCGACCCCGATGCGCTCATCGGACAACAACTGAGCGAAGTGATGGACAGCGAGGCGGCCAGCCAGCGTCTCGAAGCCGGGAAAAGCGCGGTCGAGAACGGTACTGCGACACGGTCCGAGGACGCCGTCGGGGGGCGGCATTACCACAACCAGTATATCCCCGTCGACAGTCACCGCAAAGCCGATACCTTCCAGTTGGTCTCACGCGACATCACTGAACGCGTCGAACGCCAGCGCGAACTGGAGCGCCAGAACGAGCGGTTAGAGGAGTTCGCCAGCGTCGTCAGTCACGACCTCCGGAACCCGCTGAACGTCGCGCAGGGCGCGGTCGATTTGCTCGGGGAGCCTGCCGACAGCGAAGAGGCCGAACTGATCGCCAAGATCGACCGGTCGCTGGACCGGATGGGCTGTATCATCGAGGACGTACTCACACTGGCACGGCAAGGCCAGACTGTCAGTGATCCGAAGGAGACGGAGCTATCCACGCTGGCGTCGACTGCGTGGACCTGGATCGAGGCGGAACAGGCCTCCATGTCGGTCGAGTCGAGCACGGAACTCGCCGCCGACAGCGGGCGCGTGCAGGACCTGCTGGCGAACCTGTTTCGAAACGCCATCGAACACAACGACGGTGACGTCGAAATCGAGGTCGGACTGCTGGAATCCAACGACGGGTTCTACATCGCGGACAACGGCGAAGGTGTCGAGGACGACGCCGACGACGTGTTCGAGATGGGCTACTCTTCGACGGAGGACGGAACCGGGTTCGGCCTGGCTATCGTCGAACAGGTCGCCGAGGCCCACGGCTGGGAAGTGTCACTGACTGATAGCGACAGCGGCGGGGCGCGCTTCGAAGTGACAGACGTCGAACTGCACGACTGAGACGGATTTTTCACCGCCGGGTCCCGAGTGGTGGTAATGACAGTCGAGGGGGTCATCGTCGACCTGGACGGAACGGTGTACCACGGAGAAACGTTGTTGCCGGGCGCGGCGTCGGCAATCGACGTGTTCAGGGAGCGCGGCCTGGGAATCTGCTTCTTCTCAAACAATCCAATCCACGATGGGAGCGAGTACGTCGAGCGCTTGCGTGGGATGGGCGTCGATGCCCGCGAGGGTGAGGCCTGTTCCTCCGGCGTCGTCACCCGCGAGTACCTCAACGGGTCCCACGCGGGGGACAACGTGTTCGTCATCGGGAGCGACCAACTCCGCGGCCTGGTCGAAGGGACGAACGCACGCTTAGTCGAGGACCCCGCCGAGACCGACGTGTTACTGGCCTCCTGGACGGACGGCTTCCACTACCACGATATGGTCGACGCGCTCCGGGCCGTCGACGACGACACCGTCTTCCTCGGGACCGACCCGGACCGGACGTTCCCCGGCGAGGACGGCGACCCGGTCCCCGGCTCCGGGGCGATAATCAACGCCGTCGCCGGAGTCATCGAACGGGATCCGGACCGGATACTCGGGAAGCCGTCAGAGATTGCTGTTCAGGCGGCGCTAGAACGGCTGGACTGTGCGCCGGCGGATTGTCTCATCGTCGGTGACCGGCTGGAGACGGACATCGCGATGGGCGAGCGGAACGGGATGACGACTGTGCTCGTCCGGACCGGCGTATCCAACGAGCGGTCGCTGGAACGGAGCGCCGTGACGCCCGACTACGTCATCGATTCACTGGCGGATATCGAGCAGGTGCTTACATCGCTCGACAGGTGACACGAAACTGGTAATTCACCTGCGACTTTATTTCGACTGCGACCGTAGCTTTGACTGGTGTTTCCAATGGGCAAAGACATCCTCATGATCGTCGGCGATTTCGGCGAAGACTACGAAATAATGGTGCCGTTCCAGGCGCTGCAGATGGTCGGCCACGAGGTCGACGCGGTGTGTCCCGACAAAGCGGCCGAGGAGACAGTCAAGACAGCGATACACGATTTCCGCGGCGACCAGACCTACATGGAGTCCCGCGGTCACGACTTCGTCCTGAACGCGACGATGGCCGACGTGACGCCCAGCGACTACGACGCACTCGTCGTCCCCGGCGGTCGCGCACCCGAGTATCTCCGGACCTACGACGAGGTGCTGGACGCGGTCCGGCACTTCTTCGAGGAGGACAAACCCGTCGCGGCGTTGTGTCATGGTCCGCAGATTCTCGCCGCTGCCGACGTACTGGACGGCTACGAGATGACGGCGTACCCGGCCTGTCGTGCCGAGTGCGAGGCCGCCGGCTGTTCGTGGGTCGACGAGGTAGTCACCGACGGCAACCTCGTCACCGGACAGGCCTGGCCTGACCATCCCGAGTGGCTCGCGCAGTTCATGGACCTGCTCGGCGACGAAGTGTCCCACGGTGACCCGATCCCGGCCGACGATTGAGCGCATTCGTTGGCTGAGCCATGCAGGATTGAGGAATTCATAACAAACAAATAACCCGGGCGTTTCCCTCCGTTGAGGCGGGTGGGTTCTGGCATAGTGCACCATTACGTTCGCCCGCCTCGTTTGACGTACGCTCGTCGTAACTATCGACAGGGTAGCACCAGATTTGTTACAGAGGGGCACGAAACGTCGGCTGCAATGCCCTCCAACACTTCACCACAGGACGACGACCGCGGCTGTCCGAAGTGCGGCCACACCGGCACTGACGTGGGTAACATCTCGACCACCGGCGGCGGCCTCTCGAAGATGTTTGACATCCAGACGAACCAGTTCCAGGTCGTCACATGTACGAACTGCGGCTACTCGGAGTTGTACCGTGACACCGGGTCCGCGGGCAGTGATCTGGCGGATATCTTCCTCGGCTGACGATGCCCGCCGGAACCGGACTGTTCCTCGTGGTCGCGTCGCTCGCGGTGGTCGCACCGCTGGTCCTGTACGCGCTGGTCCGAAGCGAGCACGATCAGCGCAACGAGATGGATCGCGAGACGGCCGAACGACTGGCCCGGCGCGATACGGACGACGACAGTCGGGTCCGGTGACCAACACGGGACCGTCGCGTCGATTGCAGGGTTGAGTCGTTCGCGTACTTCCCCACACTGATTCAGCGGCGTGAGTGCCTAGTACCGTTGTAACTCCCGAATAAACTCCAAACAATGGGAAAGTGTACCGATGTCGAACCTTTTATCATAATTCTCGCACAACGTCCGACCATGGTTGACAAAGAAGACCTCCGCTCACAGTTCGTTGACGCGTTCCAGGAAGCAGACTACCCGATCTCCAGTCCGATGGACCTCGTTCCGGCACTCCCGGGCGGCCCGTCGACGAAGTTCGAGTCCGGCGACTTCTCGATGACAGCGATGGAACTGAACACGAAGCTCAACGGGGAGTTCCCATACGACAACGTCGACGCGTTCGTCGACGACGTCATGGCCTCGCTCGAAGATCAGGACCTCATCTGAGCGGGCCATACCGGCTCCGGCCGCTTCACCGGTCTCGTGCGATAACTCGGGAGATTCCCGGACGAACGGGTCGGTAGCCGTACCCGCCAGACCCTTGAGCTTTATCAGGGCAACGCTCATAGTCGGTATATGGTCGGTTTGCCGGGGATCGAGACGCTCGTTCGGACGTTCGGACCGTTTCTCATCCCCGCAACGCTGTTCGTTCTGGGTGCCATCGGCTATCTGTTCCTGTGGCTCCTGACACGGAACCGACGAGAAACGTACGCTGCTGACGACTGACGGCTGTCGGTCGAATGTGTCCGGGGCGCACAAAGTTGTTGGAATCGCCAATCTTTTGAGTTAGATTCGTCTAATTTGGTGTATGTTGAGTGCCAAGATGGAGGATTATCTGAAGGCCATCTATCGCCTCGAGCGGGACGGCGACCCGCCGATTGCTCCGTCTACTATCGCCGAGATGCTGGACGTTACGGCACCGACGGTCACCAGTATGGTCGAGAAACTGGCCGACCGCGGGCTGGTCGAGCGCGAGAAGTACAAGGGCGTGCGGACGACGCCGGAAGGCGAGACGGTGGCCCTGGAGATTATCCGCCACCACCGCCTGCTTGAGACGTTTCTCACCGAGCAGTTGGGGTACGACTGGGCCGAGGTCCACGAGGAAGCGGAGGTGCTCGAACACCACATCAGCGAGGAGTTCGAGCGCCGGGTCGCGGCGGTCCTCGACGAGCCGGAGTTCGACCCCCACGGGGACCCGATTCCCAGCGACTCGCTGGACCCCATCGACGACGAGTCCGCGACGGCGCTGTCAGAACACAGTGAAGGGGGACGACTCGAAGTCGCACGGGTCCGGGACCGAGACCCCGACGAACTCACGTATCTCTCCGACGCCGGCATCACGCCGGGAACCGTGCTGACTGTCGAGGAGGTCGCCCCCATCGGGATGGTGACGGTCCAGCTAGAGAGCGGGTCGTCGGTGTCGCTCCCGGACCACATCGCCGATGCGATTCAGGTCCGCGCACCAGAGACGCAGGGCGAAGACGGAGTGAGCCAGGCGTGAGCGACGCGACGTGGCTGACAGTGGTCGCGATAGCGGCCGGTGCGCAGCTGGCTGTTCTCCCCGGCGAGAAAGTCCAGTTCATCATCGCCGGCCTGTCGACGCGGTTCAACCCCCTCCTCGTCGTCAGCGCGGCGGGGACGGCCTTCGCCGGCTGGACGGCACTGGAGATCTGGTTCGGTTCCGCGATCACGTCGCTATTGCCCGGCATCGTCCTCGAAAGCCTCACCGCGGGGATGTTCCTGCTGTTCGCGATACTACTGTTCCGCAGCGCTCCGGAAGCCGACGCGGAGCAACAAGAACCCGCGTCCGGCTTCACTACTGACGGCGGCCAGTTAGACGTTCGCGTCCCTGTCGTCGACTGGCAAGTGCCGAACAGGCTCGGCGGCTTCCTGCCCATCTTCGCGATGATGGCCTTCGGCGAGTTCGGCGACAAGACCCAGCTCATTACGATCACGCTCGCCGCCCAGTACAGCGCCCACGCCAGTGCCATCTGGACCGGTGAGATGCTCGCCATCATTCCGGTGAGCCTCGCCAACGCGCTGTTCTTCCACCGTTTCGCCCATCGCTTCAACCTGCGGAAAGCTCACTTTGTCGGCGCAGGGCTCTTCCTGTTTTTCGCCGCAGACTTCGCCCTGAGCGTGACGATGGGGTTCTCGCTGTGGGAAACGATGGTCTCGTCCATCGCGGCGCAGATGGGTGTCTGAGACGACCGGGCCGGCTGAGTTGGGCCGAGAGAAGACTTTTGCAAGACGGCTGAACAATACCGTGTGATGCCCTCCAGACGTAGCGTTCTCACAGCAGCAACACTCTTTGCCCTCTCGGGCTGTTCCGCGCTCAGTCCTGCGAGCGCTCGACTTGCCGGCGTGCAGCTAACGAACACCGGTTCGACGACACAGGAGTTCGAATTCACGGTCACGGTCGACCGCGAGACAGTGTACGAGGAGACACATACCGTCGCGGCTGACGAAGACGGCGCAACCGTGGAACTGGACGATGCGCTTCCGGACAGACAGGGCACGATAACGATAGCGACGACCATCGCCGGGACCGATATCTCGGAGGAGACGACGTTCGACGACGACAACTGTTACGACGTCATTGTCGAATACACCGGTGACAACGTAGTCCACTGGCAGAGCGGGAGCAGCGACTGTGATGCATTCCAGTGACTCGCCCATAGGTCAGCGTTTAGTCGCCAGCCATGGCTCTCAGTTGCAACGATCGACCCCAGTAAAAGGCGTCGTTCAGTCGTGACTGATGCTGTCGAGTTCCCGCGTTTCATCGGGAGCGCCCGTCTGTCGGACTTTCCCGGCAAGGACCGAGAGGACGTAGATCCCCACGGCGACGAGAACGATGACGCCGCCGGCTGTCGCACCGGCGTAGTACGAGATACCGATACCGAGCAGGACGGCCAGTTCGGCCAGCACAATCGAGACCAGCAGTGATTCCGAGAAGCTCCGGGACACCTGTGTCGCGCCGGCGACCGGGACGACCAGCATGGCCGCGACGAGGATGACGCCCATTATCTGCATCGCGCCGACGACGACGAGCGCCGTCAGCATCACCATAATCCGGTTGTACCAGGCGACCGGGAGCCCGGCGACGGCGGCGGCGGTCTCGTCGAACGTGACGTACAGCAACTGATTGCGGGTGAGCGCGACCGTCCCAACGATGACGCTGAACAGCCCGAGCATGATGACCGCGTTCTCGGCAGAGACGGTCGAAAGGTTCCCAAAGAGGTACTGATTGATACCGACGGCAAGTCCGCCGGCGTTGAGGCTGATGAGGACCGTCCCCAGCGCGAATCCTGTCGAGAGGACAATTGCCATCGACACGTCGTTGTAGGCGTCGGTCGCCTCGGAGATGAGTTCGATGAGCAGCGCTGCGATGACGGCCACGACGACGGCGGTCAGATACGGCGAGACGCCCAGCTCGAAGACGCCGTTGAGAAACAGCCCGACGGCGACGCCGGCGAAGGCCGTGTGGGCGAGTGCGTCCCCGATGAGCGCGAGTTGGCGGTGGACGAGGAAGGTCCCGATGAGCGGCGCGATAACGCCGACGCACAGCCCGACGAGTATCGCCCGGTACATGAATGTGTACTCAGGGTTGATGAGTTCCAGTCCAGTCAGATGGTAGAGCTGTGTCAGGAGCCAGTACCACAGTTCGAGGATCGGGACGAACGCCTCGTAGACGCCGCCGGCGGCCAGCGCGAGCGTCATCCGTTGCCTCCAGTCAGCGACTGTGCACCCGTCCCGAAGGCTCTGGCCAGCGCCGCGCTGTCGGTGAATTCCGCCGACGGACCGTCGAAGTAGATTTCACCGTTCAGGCAGATGACGCGCTCCGCGTGTTCGGTGACGGCCTGCAGGTCGTGTTCGATGAGCAGGACGGTGATGCCGTCGTCGTGGAGCGATTCGAGCAGTCCGTAGAAGGCGTCGACCGATTCGGTGTCCACGCCGACGGTCGGTTCGTCCAGCACGAGCAGGTCGGCCTCACCAGCGAGTGCCCGGGCGATGAACGCCCGCTGGCGCTGCCCGCCGGAGAGCTGGGTGATTCGCCGGTCGGCGAACGCCGACATCCCGACTGTGTCGATGGCTCTGTCGACGATACGCCAATCGGCCGCGGAGAGACGGCCGAACCCGACGTGTGGGAACCGGCCCATCTTCACCACTTCGCGGACCGTTATCGGCATTTCCCGGCTCGTCCCAGCACGCTGTGCGACGTAGCCGACTCTGGCGCCGTCGTCGAACGCCGTTGCGTCGACGCCGAACAGCTCTGCAGTCCCGGCATCGGGCTCCAGCAGGCCGAGCAGCAACTGCATGAGCGTCGACTTGCCGGAGCCGTTCGGGCCGACCACGGCGACGTACTCCCCGGCGTCGATACTGACACTGATGTCTTCGACGACGGGCGTGGACGTGTACCCGAACGACACGTCCGCGAGTTCGACGACAGATGGCTGGCTCTCGCTCGATTCGGTCGGCGCTTCGTCGGCATCGTCTCTGTGTTGTGAACGCATTGTCGGTTTCATTCGAAGTTCCGCCAGGTCTCGCTCCAGCCGTCGGGACCAGCGTCCGCAGGTTCCTTGTTACCCAGAACGACCTCGAACGTCGGCATATTTATCCGATAGGCGATTTCCTCGTATCCCCAGTCGTTTTCGACCCACTCCTTGCGGACGCCAGCATACGGTGTCACCGGGTAGTAGGCTTTGACCGGTGTCTCGGCGATGAGCTGTTTTGCGGGCTTGCGCGTCTCGAAGACGCCGGCCCCGATGTACCGGATGTCGTTGTCCTCGATGACCGATTTCGCCTCGGTGATGTCCGAGGGCTTCACGTCACCGCTGGCCGCGAGGTTGACCACGAGCGGGCGCATCTTGACGCCGTAGCGCGAGCCGATGTACTGGAAGGCGTTGTGTGCCGCGAGCTGGACCACGTTCCTCTCGGCGCGGTCGAAAATCTCGGCGTAATCCGCGTCGATGCGGTCGAGGACCTCAGAGTTGTACGTCTCGGCGTTGTCCCGGAGCGTGTCTTCGGCGTCCGGTGCGAGCGCGACCAGCCCCTCGGTGATGTTGTCGACCGACTGTTTCGCGCGCCGCGGGTCGAGCCAGAAATGGGGGTCTCTGGCTCTATTCTGTCCGACGCCCTCTTCGTCGCGGTCGAGACTCGCCGCGAGCGATTCGAGTTCGATGCCCTCGCGGACGTTGATGAGTTCGGTATCGACGTTGTCGTCTTTGAGTGTCTGAATCGCGCGGTCCGCCCATGGCTGGAAGTCCGGGCCGACGTGGATGAACGCGTCCGCGTCGATGATATCTCGCGTGATGCCGGCGTCCGGTTCCCAGCCGTGGCCGTGCAGTCCGGTCGGAATGAGGTTCTCGACCGTTATCGGCGTCCCGCGTGCGATCTTACGGGCAAAGTCGTAGAAACTGAAGAAAGACGCCACCGCGACCGGTCCGTCCGCGCCACTGGTGCTGTCGCTGCTGTTCGATGCCGCTTCCGTCCCGCCACCGGTCAGACAGCCGGCAAAGCCGGACGCGA
This sequence comes from Haloarcula sp. K1, assembly GCF_001647155.1. Classification (NCBI taxonomy): domain Archaea; kingdom Methanobacteriati; phylum Methanobacteriota; class Halobacteria; order Halobacteriales; family Haloarculaceae; genus Haloarcula; species Haloarcula sp. K1. The sequence continues at coordinate 161,181 of NZ_LRHL01000042.1, read as the reverse complement.
GGCTCCCCGCGCCGGCACTGAGTACCTGCCTGCGGGTGACGCTATACGGCTGGTCGCCACAGGGTTGGTTAGTTGCCATGTGTGGGTTGCTGTCGGAGAAGGTTATAATAGTTTCTATCTAACTATAGAATTAGACTAGTCTAATCGAGTGCACTGCTCCTGTCTGAAACGCGATCTTTGGCACAGGAACAAGCGGACACAACGCATAAACCGACGCTCCAAGTTGGTCCGATATGCCCGGACTCGACGATACTGACCACGAAATCCTCCGGTTGCTGCTCGAAGACGCGAGGCGACCATACAGCGACATCGCCGAACGAGTTGACCTCTCGGCCCCTGCAGTCTCCGACCGCGTCGACCGGCTCGTCGAAATGGGACTGATACAGGGGTTTACCGTCGATGTCGACCGCTCACTGTTACAGGCCGGCGTGCCGGTCCTGATCGAAGTAGACGCGAAGCCGGGTCGGGCCGCCGACATCGCTGCGGCGGTCAGCGACGCTGACACCGTCGAGCGTGTCTATCGGACCGCCGGCGGCCGGGTGGTGCTGGCGGCAACCGTCTCCCAGTCTGACGCAAGCGAACTCCTCGCCGAACACGTCGACCTCGGGGACGTGGACCGCTACGAGGTGCGGATGATCGCAGACAGCGAGTGGACCGTCGGACTGGGTACGGCAGAGTTCGCGCCCGACTGCGCGGAGTGTGGAAACTCCGTCGACGAGGAAGGCGAACAGCGCACGCTCGACGGGGAGCGGTACTACTTCTGCTGTGGGTCCTGTGCGGAACGGTTCGTCGACCAGTACGAGTCGCTGAAAGACGGGGTCTGAGCTGTGAGTGGTACTTCGGAATAGTGTCTAAGCGACTGTTTGAGTTCACTTCTGAATCTAGTAGTCGAATCTGACCTTCGAATCGAAGGCACAAACCGCATGAATATGGGGGGCGTATAGTAAGACAAGATGAGTAACCGAACCACCCGGCTCGAACTGACGGGAATGAGCTGTGCCAACTGCGCGGGCACTATCGAGGAGTCGGTGGGCGAACTGGACGGGATTACATCCGTCGACGCGAACTACGCAACCGACGAGGGGAGCGTCGAGTACGACCCCGATGTGGTATCGCTAGCTGATATTGTCGCCGCCGTGCAGGACGCCGGTTACGGTGTGGCGACGGAGACGGTGACCGTCGGCATCACCGACATGTCGTGTGCGAACTGCGCGGACACCAACGAGGAGGCGCTGGAAGCGACCGCCGGCGTCATCGAAGCCAGCGTGAACTACGCCACCGACGAAGGTCAGGTCACCTACAACCCGGCCGACGTGTCGCGCTCGGACCTCTACGACGCCATCGAGTCCGCCGGCTATACGCCTGTCAGAGAGGGTAGCGGGAGTGAAAGCGGCGGTGACGGCTCCGGCGGCGAACAGTCCAGCGCTGACCGCCGTGCCGCCGCACGTAACGAGGAGACGCGCAGACAGCTCCGGCTCACGCTGTTCGGGGCGGTGCTGTCGGCCCCACTCCTGTTGTTCATGACGGACCACCTGTTCTCCCTCGGCCTCGTCGACGAGACGGTTCTGGGGGTGCCACAGGGCTGGGTCGCCTTCGCGCTCGCGACGCCGGTCCAGATACTGCTTGGCAGGCCCTTCTACGAGAACTCCTACAAGGCGCTAGTCAACAACGGCCGGGCCAACATGGACGTGCTCATCGCGCTGGGTTCCTCGACGGCGTACGTCTACTCAGTGGCCGCGCTGGCGGACCTCATCGCGAGCACGGGGCTGTACTTCGACACGGCCGCGCTGATTCTCGTGTTCATCACGCTCGGGAACTACCTCGAAGCCCGCTCGAAGAGCCAGGCCGGGGCCGCCATCCAGCAACTGCTCGAGATGGAGGCCGACACGGCGACGGTCGTCCGCGAGGACGGCAGCGAGGAAGAGATTCCCATCGACGAGGTGGGGGTCGGCGACCGGCTGAAAGTCCGCCCCGGGGAGAAGATTCCGACAGACGGCGTCGTGGTAGACGGCGACTCAGCGGTCGACGAGTCGATGGTGACCGGCGAGTCCGTTCCGGTCGAGAAAGGCGAGGGCGACGAGGTCATCGGCTCGACAGTGAACCAGAACGGCGTCCTCGAAGTCGAGGCGACGAAGGTCGGCTCGGAGACCGCCATCCAGCAGATCGCCGAGCGGGTCCGGCAGGCCCAGTCCCGCCAGCCCGACATCCAGAACGTCGCCGACCGCATCTCGGCGTACTTCGTCCCGGCAGTCATCGCCAACGCCGTCCTCTGGGCGGTGCTGTGGGCGGTCGCGCCGGAGACGCTGGCCGCCGTCGTCGACGCGCTCCCGCTGTGGGGACTGGCCGCGGGTGGCCCGGCCGGCGTCGGCGTGAGCGAGTTCGCCGTCGTCGTGTTCGCCTCCGCCGTGCTCATCGCCTGCCCCTGCGCGCTGGGGCTGGCGACGCCCGCTGCGACGATGGTCGGGACGGCAATCGGCGCACGCAACGGCGTTCTGTTCAAGGGCGGCGATGTGCTCGAACGCGTCCACGAGGTCGACACCGTCGTCTTCGACAAGACGGGGACGCTGACGAAAGGTGAGATGGAACTCACAGATGTCGAGGTCGTCGGTCCCGCTGCGGACGGCGGGGCGCTCAAGCCCGAGCGCGAACAGAGCGAGGAGTTCGTGCTCGAAGTCGCCGCCAGCGCCGAACACGCCAGCGAGCACCCGCTGGCCGAGGCCATCGTCGAGGGCGCACGCGAGCGCGGTATCGAGGTCGAAGACCCCGAAGAGTTCGAGAACGTCCCCGGCCAGGGCGTGAAAGCGACGACGCGCCACGGTCGCGTCCTCGTCGGCAACCGGAAACTGCTGTCCGAGGCCGGCGTCGACACCGCACCGGCAGAGGACCGGATGGACACCCTCGAACGCGAGGGTAAGACGGCGATGCTGGTCGCGCTGGCCGAGGACGCCGGCGGTGACGACACCGAGGGCGACAAGGACCCGGACTACCGGCTCCTGGGCATCGTCGCCGACGCCGACACGGTCAAAGAGTCCGCGAAGGCGGCCGTCAGCGGGCTGCGCGAGCGCGGACTCGGCGTCTGGCTCATCACCGGCGACAACGCGCGGACCGCCCGCGCCGTCGCCGAGGAGGTCGGTATCGACCCCGATAACGTGATGGCCGACGTGTTGCCCGAGGACAAGGCCGACGCCGTCGATGACCTCCAGAGCGACGGCGATCAGGCGATGATGGTCGGCGACGGCGTCAACGACGCGCCCGCGCTGGCCGCCGCGAGCGTCGGCTGTGCCATTGGTTCGGGGACCGACGTGGCAATCGAGGCCGGCGACGTGACGCTGCTCCGGGACGACCCCGCCGACGTGGTGAAGGCCATCCGGGTCTCTGAGGCCACGCTCGGGAAGATCAAGCAGAACCTGTTCTGGGCGCTCGGGTACAACACGGTGATGATTCCGCTGGCCTCGCTGGGACTGCTCCAGCCGGTGCTGGCCGCTGCCGCGATGGCCGCCTCGTCCGTGTCGGTGCTCGCAAACAGCCTCGCGTTCCGCCGGTACACGCCGGATTCGGAGTATCGCCTGCTCGGCTTCCTCCGTCGCTGAGCGGGACCCGTCTCCAGCAGACTCATCTGTCGCCGGGCCTCATCTACGAACAGTGACTGCTGAGGAGCGTGTCGCCGACGAACCGACGGGAGGGACAGTGTCACAGCCGGGCGGTGTCGGCGTCAGGCTCCGGGCGCTCTGGCGGGCGCTCGTCATCGTCTGGCAGTTCGTCCCGCTGCTTTGGCAGTGGGGGCGGGACCGCAAGCGGTTCCTCCTGTTCGGTCGGTCCCGGTCAGTGACCCCCGAGACACGGATGCAGCGCGCTCGCTACCTGAAGGATACTTTCGTCGACCTCGGCCCGGCGTTCATCAAACTCGGGCAGATGCTGTCGACCCGGCCCGACGCCCTGCCGCGGGCGTACGTAGACGTGCTCTCAGAGCTACAGGACAACGTCCCACCTGACGCGTGGGCGACCATCGAGCCAGTTATCGAACGCGAACTGGGCGACGATATCGATACGCTGTTCGAGGCATTCAACACGACAGCCATTTCGGGAGCCTCGCTGGGCCAGGTGTACGAGGCACAGATCGGCGGCCAGCGGGTCGCCGTGAAAGTGCTTCGACCCAACATCAGAACGCGCGTCGAATCCGACCTGCGCGTGCTGTCGACGCTGCTGCCCGTGCTCACCTACGGCGCGGACCCGGGCCAGGCATTTACGCTGGAAAATCTCACCGAAGAGTTCGCAACGACGGTCCGCCGGGAGATGGACTACGGCCACGAAGCGCGGATGCTCCGGGAGATCGGCGACAACTTCGCAAACGACGACGACGTCGCGATCCCGGACATCGTCGAAAGCCACTCGACGGACCGGGTGCTGACGATGACGTACCTCGACGGCGTGAAAATCGACGACGTGGAGCGCCTGGACGAACTCGGCATCGACCGCCCGGCGCTGGTCCGCCGGCTCGAAGAGGTGTACATCCAGATGATCGTCGAGGACGGCCTCTTCCACGCCGACCCCCATCCAGGCAATCTGGCAGTCCAGCCCGACGGGACGCTCGTCTTCTACGATTTCGGGATGACCGGCTACCTCGGTCCCCGGACACAGGACCAACTGCTGGATTTCTACGTCGGGCTGGCGACCGACGACGTGGACCGCGTGATGGACGCCTTCGTCGAGATGGGCGCGCTGGACCCGATGGCCGACCGCGAGGTGATGCGAGAGGCGTTCGACATCGTGATCGAGCAGTTCCGCGGCGAGGACATCAGCGAGTACCGAATCGAACAGTTAGTCGGCCAGTTCGAGACGCAACTGTACGAGTTCCCGATGCGCCTGCCACAGGACCTGGCGCTGGTGGTCCGGGTAACGACGGTCCTCGAAGGCGTCTGTCGGACGCTCGACCCCGAGTTCGACTTCATCGAGATCATCTCCGAGTACGTCATGGAGCAGGGCGCTGGGGACGATCTCCGGGAGCGGATCAAGACGGAAATCCAGGAGACGGTGACGGACTCGACCCGGTCGGCGGTGCGGACAGCGCCGAAGATGGAGAACGCACTCGATAGGGTCGAGCGCGAAGAACTGCTCGTCAAGACCGTCCTCGAAGACTCCGACGGACTGAGCCGGGTGCTCGCCAAGCGGCTCCTGCTCGGTATCGTCGCCAGCGCCGGCGTGCCGGTGAGTGCCTACCTCTACACCGTGAACGGGCTCCAGCCCGCCGGACTCGCGCTGGGCGGGAGCGCCGCGGTGCTTGGGATTCTCGCGTGGTCGTTCCGCCGACGCCGCGGATCGGCGCTGTCGTCGCCGCAGTTCACTCGTCACGAGATGCAACAGCGGCAGGCGGCCGATGCGGTGGAGGGAGAAGAGTAGCCGAGCGGCGCTCGCGGGGCACGGTCGCGCTCAGAGGTCGCCAGCGGCCGCCATTTCCCGAATCTCTGCGGCTCGCTCGCGTATCTCTGTGAGTTCCTCGTCGCTCTTGTTGTCGACGTGGCTGTACATCAGCCCCATTCGATGGTTGGACCGGAGTGTATCTTCGTTTCGGTCCAGGAAGTCCCAGTACAGCGCGTTGAACGGACAGGCACCCTCGCCGGTCGTCTTCGTCTTGTAGTACGGACAGCCCGAGCAGTAGTCGCTCATCTTGTCCACGTAGTTCGCCGACGAGGCGTAGGGTTTGGTGGCGAACACGCCCGCGCCGTATAGCCCCATCTCGACGACGTTCGGCGTCGTCACCCAGTGGAAGGCGTCGACGTAGCCGGCGTGGAACCAGCGGTTCAGTTGCGCCGGCTCGACGCCGTAAATGAGACCGAAGTTCGCGAGAATCATCAGCCGCTCGATGTGGTGTGAGTAGCCCCGCTTCCGGACGCCGTCGACCACGTCGGAGAGACATGCCATGTCGGTGTCGCCGTCCCAGTAGAAGTCCGGCAGGGCCTCGCTCGCGCCGAGCTGGTTCGCCGCGGCGAGGTCCGGCATCTCCCGGCGGTAGACGTGCCGGAGGAACTCGCGCCACCCGAGCACCTGCCGGACGAACCCCTCCACGCTGTGCAGCGGCGCGTCGCCGTCCTCGTAGGCAGCGATAGCGCGTTCAATGACCTCGTCAGGGCCGAGGAGTCCCAGATTGAGCGACGTGGAGAGCAGACTGTGGCTCATCGCCCACTCGTCCTCCAGCATCGCGTCCTGGTACGGCCCGAACTCCGGTAGTCGGCTCGTAACGAAGTGGTCCAGGGCGCGGACGGCCTGCCGCCGAGTGACGGGCCAACGGAACGGGTCGGGATCGGCCCAGTCACCGCCGTAGGGCTGCTCGTCGTAGCTCCCCTCGAACGTTTCCTCGACCCACTCGATGACGTCCCGGGTCACGTCGTCCGGCTCGAACAGCGGTGGCTCCGCCGGGGTCCACTCATCGGGTGGCGTCTCCCGGTTCTGGTCGTCGTAGTTCCACTCGCCGCCGACCGGGTCGCCGTCGGCCATCAGATAGTCCGTTTCTCGGCGCATGAACCGGTAGAAGTCCTCGTGGCGGTAGCGTCCGTCCCCAACCCACCCGTCGAACTGCGAAGGGGGGCAGAGGAAGCGTTCGTCGGGGACGAACTCGACCGCTCCGCCAGCGTCGGCAACCAGTGATTCGAGTCGCGCCTGCGCGGACTCGGTCTGTGGTCGGTGAGTTACGAGCGCGTCGTCCGGATTGGCCTCGAAATGTGCCGCCAGTCCGTCCTCGAAGGTCTCCGTCTGGCGGTACTGGACCGTCCGACCGGCGTCCCGGAGGTCGTCGCGAAAATGCCGCATTGCGCTGAACAGCAGAATCAGCTTGTGTGGGTGGTACGGCAGTTTGCGGGCGAACGACTGCGCCTCTATCAGGAGCACCGGCTCGTCGGGTCGGTTGTCGACGGGGCCGGACCGGCGGAGGAGGTGGTCGCCCCGGAGCCAGACGGTCATTTGTGAACGGACACTCCCATTGGCTGTACTGTGGGCCCGAGTCCGCATCAATCCCCGTCCGAACTGTGTTGGTATCGCCACACCGCAGGGCGGTACAAACCTCAATTATTGTTCCCGTCCAAACGACAGAAACGACTTCCTTATAAGTGCAGAGTCATAACTCTAGTTGCATGACAGACGACCTCGACAGGCGGACGTTCATCCGCACGACGGCAGCCGTATCAGGCGCTGGACTCCTTGCTGGCTGTGGCGGGTCCGGCGGCGATGGTGGCAGCGGCGAAACGGAAGCCACCGAAGCAGAGGAGATGGCTACCACTGAAGCCGAGGAGATGGACACCGAGAGCAGCGGTGGGATGGAGACCGTCGAAGCATCGAGCGAAGTGGCGGACTACGTCGGTGAGTCGTCCAACTTCGACGGCAACACGGTCGTGATGACTGACCAGAACGAGGTCTCCGTTGCAGTCGGCGCCGAGGGGAACGGCGGCGCGTTCGCCTTCGATCCGCCCGCGATCAAAGTCTCGACCGGAACGACGGTCGTCTGGGAGTGGACCGGTGAAGGGGCCGGCCACAACGTCAAGTCCGAAGGCGACGGCCCGCTCGACTCGGGCTCGGCTGTCTCAGAGGAAGGAACCACCTACGAGTACACGTTCGAGGAAACCGGCACCTACCTCTACAACTGTGTCCCGCACAAGGCGCTCGGGATGGTCGGCGCAGTCGTCGTCGAATAACCCATAGTTAGCGGCCAGTTTTTATCGCTTTACTAGCGCGGAGCGACTGGTGACGTACAGCGAGTACGCGATGACCGCGAAGCCGACCGCGGTGAGCGCGTTCTCGAAGATCAGTGCAGCGTTGGTACTCAGGCCGAACAGTTGGTCTGCGACGCCGGCGATGAGCGACCCAACGGTGATAGTCGCGAATCCGACGGCGAGATACGTGAGTCCGGTCGCCCTCGTTTTCAGTGCCGCGCGGGTTGCGAAGTAGGTGATGAGCCCGCCAAGCAACACTGTCACAGTCTTGAATCCGATGACGATGAGTGGGATATCTCCGTTCATAGTTCCTCGCTGACGCGCGACCACAGGAGTGCGAGCCGTTCGCTCGGCCGCTCCTCGGCCGGCAGAACGTCGATCTCGAACGCGCCGTCGGCATCGACGCCAACGAACACGCCGCCACAGTCCCGGACGTACGCCGTCGCGTGATGGCCGTCGGGGCGCACCTCCGTCTCCTCGGCGACCAGTTCGGCCTCGCTCAGCTGTTCGAGCTTCCGGTAGGTGCTTGTCTGGGGCAGATCACAGACCGAGGCGACCTCCTTGGCTGGCAGCGGCTCGTCGAGCACCCTGAGTATGTCGCGACAGTCAGGGTCGGCGAGGGCGTCGAACAGCGCCTGTGTCTCGCTCGCGTCGTTGTGTGCCACGGAGGGACCCTCTCAGGTGGACGGTCGGGGGTGGTTCTGCGGGCGGTTCGATTTCGATATGACGGGGCAGCGACGTGAAACCTGTGGGATACTGCGACTCCGGAGTCCTGCGATACTCCGGTAGCAGCTCCCACCCAGTGTCGGGAATATAAAGCACCCTCAGATAAAGGGCGACCGTTTGTTTCCAGAATCTGGAAAGGGCACACCCCATTTTCTATCATCCAATAACAACAACTAGCTTGCTATGCAACGGCCCTCCACTCGCAGACAGTTTCTCGCAGGCACAGGATTGGCAGCCCTCGCCGTTACCGCCGGGTGCGTGTCCTCGGGGAGTAGCTCTGAGCCAGCGGCGGAAACCGGCACCGAGACCGCGACTGCAACCGAAACCGCTACAGCGACCGAAACTGCAACGCCTGAATCGACACCCGAGTCCCTCGACGACTGGCTCGACGACGCCAACAGCTACGACGGCGAGATCCGCAGATACGGACCGCAGTCCCGACCAACAATTATGCTTGGCGAGGAGACAGACGGTGGACTGGCGTTCAGCCCACCAGCCATCGAAGTTCCACCAATGACGAACGTTCGGTGGGACTGGACGGGACACGGCGGCCAGCAGAACGTCGTCGCGCTCGACGGCACCTTCGACAGCGGCCGGACGAACGCCCAGTCCGGGACGATGTATCACTACTTCTTCGAGGAGCCCGGCGAGTACCGCTACGTCTCCGAACCCCATCGCGACGATGGCATGAAAGGTGCGATTATTGTGAAAGAGCCACCGTCTTCAGGCAATGCAACTGTCGACGAGTGGCTCGCAGCCGCGAGTAACTTCGACGGCACCATTGCCGACCGCACCGACACAGACACTGCAACTGTTACGGCCGGTGTGGAAGGGAACGGTGGGGAGTTCGCGTTCGGCCCCCCGGCGCTGAAGATCTCGACCGAGACGACCGTCCGCTGGGAGTGGACCGGCGAGGGAGGGCCACACAACATCGTCTCAAAAGGCGATGGCCCGCTCAACTCGGAACTCGTCGCCGAGGAAGGAAACACCTACGAGCACACCTTCGCGGAAACCGGGACCTACCTGTACTCCTGTAAACCGCATAAGGGCCTGGGGATGAGAGGCGCAGTCGTCGTGGAATAACTACCGAACTAGTGTGGCAGCCGCCTACGGAATCTTGACGCTGTGTTTGAGCGTGCCGATACCTTCGATTTCGACTTCGACTTCGTCGCCGTCCTCCATCGGTCCGACGCCTTCGGGCGTCCCCGTGGCGATGACGTCGCCGGGCTCTAGGGTCATGTACGACGTTATCTCCGCGATCAGTTCCGGGATTGAGAAGATGAGGTGCTCGCGGGAGGAGGACTGCTTCGTCTCGCCGTTCAGTCGGAGTTCAATGCTGGCGTCCTCCGGGACGTGTTCCGGCGTGGCCACAAGCGGGCCGATGGGACAGGCGTTGTCGAAGGCCTTCCCGCGGACCCAGTTCTGTTCCTGTCGCTGGTCGTCGCGGTTCGAGATATCGTTGACGCAGGTGTAGCCCGCGACGACGTCCATCGCGCCCGATTCACTGACGTTCCGGCACTGCTCGCCGATGACGACGCCGAGTTCGGCCTCGTAGTCGATGCGCTCTTTCCCCGAGGGCATCGTGAGGTGCTTGCCGTGGGACGCGACGGCGTTCGGGGCTTTGAGGAACAGCATCGGCCTGTCCGGGAGGTCCGAGTCCATCTCCTCGGCGTGGTCGGCGTAGTTGCGCCCGATACAGACGACTTTCGTCGGCTCACAGGGCGGGAGGATGTCTACCTCGTCGGGGTCGTAGGACTCGTCGCCAAAGGCGATACGGCCGTACGGTCCGGCGGCGGCGGTGACGACGGGGTCGCCGTCCTCGACGGTCCAGCGGCCTCCCCGGACGTTCCCCGCGGTATCACGGAATCGAACGCGCTTCATGTCACCGTTCTCTCAGGGCCGACAGATAAGCGTTTAGGAGGGGGAAACCGGACCACAGCGGGCTGTTCGACGGCTGTCTACCCGGCCATCGTCACCTGCGGAGTCGCGGTGAGTGGGAGTGTGACCGAACGGCTTTTGAGACGGGACGGGCTACGCTGGGCCGATGAACGTCCTCGTCGTTGGCGCCGGCGCGATGGGCCAGTGGTTCGCGCGCACGGTCCGGACCCACGCCGACGCGTCCGTCGCCTTCACCGACCTCGACCAGTCGGCCGCCGAAGCCGCTGCCGACGCGGTCGGCGGGCGCGCTGTCGCCAGCGACGCGGCCGAGACTTTCGACGTCGTCTGTATCGCGGTGCCGATGCCCGTCGCCGAGACGGCCATTCACGAGTTCGCGCCGCTGGCTACGGGTGCAATCGTCGATGTGACTGGGAGCATGGCCGGCCCCGTCGCAGCGATGCAGGACGCGATGCCTGACGGCCAGCGACTGAGTCTCCACCCGCTGTTCGCCCCCGAGAACGCGCCCGGCAACGTCGCCGTCGTCAACGACGCGTCAGGTCCCGATGCTGCTGCCGTCGTCGACGCACTCGCCGAGGCCGGCAACAACTGCTTCGAGACGACAGCGACGGAACACGACGAAGCCATGGAAACAGTCCAGGCCAGTGCCCACGCGGCCGTGCTCGCGTTCGCGATGGCCGCCGCCGACGTGCCCGACCGGTTTCAGACGCCGATTTCGGCTGGCCTGTTCGACCTCGTCGAGCAGGTCACCGGCGGCGACCCGCGGGTGTACGCCGACATCCAGGACGCCTTCGACGGCGCGGACGCGGTCGCCGACGCCGCCCGACAGATCGCCGATGCCGACGCGGACACCTTCGAACGGCTCTACGAGCAACTTTCATGAACCAGGATACACGCCAGCAGATACGCGAAAACGCCCAGTACCTCCGTAACGTCCGACCGCTGGACCCCGAGGAGCTACACGAGTACGTCGAGGGCCAGCCCCATCCCGCCGTCGTCAAGCAGGTACTTCAAGAGGAGGCGTTCGATCTGGGCATCGTCGAACAGGACGACGGGACCTTCGTTCCGGCACCCGAGGGACGGTTCTCGGTGGATTTCGACGGTGTCGAGCGGTTCCCAGACCGCTACGAACAGCAGGTCATCGACCTGTTGACAGAGTGGGGCGGACTGGAGTGGCACAGCGGCGACAGCGGTGACGAACTCCGTGAGCGCATCCGCGACATCAAGGAGCGGTATCTCCAGGGCCAGGCCGTCGAGTACGACGAACTGACGGCGCTTGGCTACGCCGTCTATCACTTGCCCGACTACTACGCTGTGGCCAAGTACGTCCTTGCGGACCTCGCCGCCGACGGCCTGCTCCCGTCACAGCTCCGAGTTCTGGATGTCGGGGCCGGTGTCGGCGGCCCGGCGCTCGCCCTGCGCGACCTGCTTCCGGACGACGCGCTGCTCGACTACCACGCGGTCGAACCGAGCGCCGCCGCGGACGTGCTGGAGAGCCTACTGGAAGACAGCGGTCAGAACGTCCGCTGGGAGATTCACCGGGCGCTCGCCGAGGAGTTCGACCCGTCGTCGCCGGTTCCCGGTGACGACAGCGGTGGGGCTGGCGACGACAGCGGCAGCGGTGCCGATGGCGGCGACAACAACGCCGAGGGCTACGACCTCATCATCTTCGGCAACGTCCTCAGCGAACTCGACGACGCGGCGGCGACCCTCTACCGGTACGTCGAGGCGCTTGCCGACGACGGAACGTTGCTGGCGCTGGCCCCGGCTGACCGGAACACGGCCATACAGCTCCGCCAGGTCGAGCGCGAGGTGGCCGACGGCGGCCCGGCGACGGTGTACGGGCCGACGGTACGGCTCTGGCCCCACCAGTCCCCCGACAGCGAATCGTGGTCGTTCGACCGCAAGCCCGACATCGAAGTGCCGACGATGCAACAGCGCCTCGACGACCCCGCGGGCGGGACGGGCGAGTTCGTCAACACGGACGTGCAGTTCGCCTACAGCGTCCTCCGGACCGACGGCAAGCGAAAGCACGACGTGACGCCGGACCGGGGCATCCACGCGCCGATGGCCGACGCCGAGAACTACGTCACCGACCGGGTGAACTTTCTGGGTGTGAAACTCAGCCACGACCTCGCCGAGCGGGAGGGCGCAAATCCGCTGTATCTGCTGGGCGACGGGAGCCAGCAGGTCGACCACTTCGCCGTGCTCACGGAGGCGTCGATACTGAACGAGGACCTCCGGAAAGCCGACTACGGCGACCTGCTGTCCTTCGAGAACGCGCTGGTGCTCTGGAACGACGACGAGGAGGCCTACAACGTCGTCGTCGACGGCGAGACGGTCGTCGACCGTGCCCGCTAGCGGTGGGCTTTTCTCGCAGACGGCCCGACAGAGCGTATGGACGAGCCGACGATTCTGCTGACGAACGACGACGGCATCGAGAGCGCCGGCCTCCGGGCGGTGTACGACGGTCTCTCGACAGTCGGCGACGTGACTGCGGTCGCCCCGGCGGAGGACCAGAGCGCGGTCGGCCGAGCTATCTCACACGAAGTGACCGTCCACGAGCACGAGCTCGGCTACGCCGTCGAGGGAACGCCCTCGGACTGCGTCGTGGCGGGGCTCGAAGCACTCGTCACCGACACCGACCTCGTGGTCGCGGGCTGTAACCGCGGGGCGAACCTCGGCGCGTACGTCCTCGGCCGCTCGGGGACCGTCAGCGCCGCCGTCGAAGCCACCTTCTTCGACGTGCCGGCGATGGCCGTCTCGATGTACATTCCGGTCCGCGAGGACGCTGCTTTCGCGGACATCGAGGCCAACGGCGACAGCTACGGCGGGGCCGCCAGGGCGACGACCTACCTCGCCGACCACGCCGTCGACGCCGGCGTGTTCGAGCAGTGTGACTACCTGAACATCAACGCCCCCGTTGCCGAGTGGGGCGACGCACAGATGACGGTCACGCGACCCTCGCACGAGTACGAGATGGACGCCGTCCAGGAAGGCGACGCCGTGACGCTCCACGACCGCATCTGGGAGCACATGGCTGAGGGCGACATTCCCGACCCCGAGGGGACCGACCGCCGTGCCGTCGTCGACGGGAAGGTCAGTGTCTCGCCGCTGACCGCGCCACACACCACGGAGCACCACGAAGCCCTCGACGCCATCGCAGAGACGTACGAGCCGGGCGACGGCGGCGAGGCGGCCGACTGACCGGAAATGCGGTTCCGCAACGCCATCCTCTTCGTCGCGCTCGCCGTCGCCTGGGGCAGCGCCTTCACTGCTATCAAAGCCGGGCTGGAGTACTTCCCGCCGGTCCTGTTTGCGGCGTTCCGGTACGACCTCGCCGGGCTGTTGATGCTCGGCTACGCGGTGTACGCCACCGACCAGTGGCTCCCGAAGAGTCGGACCGACTGGATCGTTGTGGGTATCGGCGGCTCACTCCTGATCGCCGCGTACCACATCTTCCTGTTCGTCGGCGAGCAGGGTACCACCAGCGCCGCCGCCGCTATCGTCGTCAGCCTCTCGCCGATTCTCACGACTGGGTTCGCCCGCGCGTTCCTCCCGGACGAACGGCTCACGGCGCTGGGTATCGTCGGCCTGCTCATCGGGTTCGTCGGTGTCGGCGTTCTCAGCAACCCCGATCCGGGGAACCTTCTGGACCCCCGAACCGTGTCGCTGTTCTTGGTGTTCCTCGCAACCACGTCGTTCGCCCTCGGGAGCGTGCTGACCCGGCGGTTCGACGACGATTTAGAGATCGAGACGATGGAGGCGTGGTCGATGCTCCTCGGTGCGGTGCTTATGCACGGCGTCAGCCTCGGGGCCTCCGAGTCGATAGCTGACGTCCAGTGGACTGCTGAAGCCGTGCTGGCCCTGCTGTATCTGGTCATCGTCGCCAGCGCGCTTGGCTTCCTCATCTACTTCGACCTGCTGGAGCGACTCGGGCCCATCGAGATCAACCTCGTCTCCTACGCCGCGCCAGTCGTCGCCGCCGCCACTGGGCTGCTGTTCCTCGGTGAGACACCGACAGTCTACACGGGTGTCGGATTCGCCTGTATCCTCGTCGGGTTCGCGCTGTTGAAACGGGATGCGCTGCGAAACGAGGTCGCCCGGTTCAGCGGGACGCCGAACCGAGGCGATTGAGTCAGTCGCCGTGGTCTGGCGCCGCTGACACGTCCCGGAGGAACGCGACGATATCGTCCCCCTCAGCAGCGAGTCCCCCGCCCTGTGCCACCGTCGGCCGCCCGCCGCCACCGCCACCGAACTCCGACGTCACTCGGTCGACCACCGCGCCGGCATCGACGCCGCCTGTCGTCGCGACACCCAGATACTGGCCGTCGGCGTCCACCAGCGCGGCCACGTCGATGTCGTCGTCAGCGGCGGACTCCGCTCGGTCAGCGAGCGCGTTCGCGTCGAGCCCTGCCACGGTGCCGACGAGCCACCGCTGCCCGTCCATCTCGATGGCCTCGTCACGCAGGTCAGCGAGACGAGAATCGACGAGACGCTCTCGAAGGGCCGACACCGTGTCCCGGAGATCGTCGCGCTCTGACTGGAGGCTATCGACAGCATCCGGGAGTTCGGCAACGTTCGTATCCAGCGACTGGGCGGCAGCCATCGCCCGCTCGTGTTCGGTCGCCCGCTGACGGATTGCTCGCGGCCCGACGGCGAACTCGACACGAGTCAGCCCCTCGCCGGGATTGGATCGGCCGAGCACCGTCACCGGTCCGATCTCTCGCGTGTTCCCGACGTGTGTCCCACCGCAGGCCGCCACGTCCCAGTCTTCGATGGTGACGACCCGGACTGTCTCGCCCTCGATTCCCTCTTCGGTCTTCGTATTGAACGCGATATCGTCGCGGTCCAGTGCCTCGTCACGCGGGATTTCTTCCCAGGTCACGTCGTAGGACTCCCAGACGGCGCGATTGGCCAGCCGCTCAAGTTCGGTGAGTGTCTCGTCGTCGATTTCGGTCGTCGTCTCGAAATCTACCCGCACCTTCCCGGTGATAGCCGGCCCAAAGTCGTCGTCACCGGCGTCTTCCGGGACCGTCGCGCTGATGTCGAAGCCGCCGTAGCCGAGGTCCGACAGCAGCCGGCGACCAGCGCCGTAGAGGACGTGGCTGGCCGTGTGGGCACGCATACAGTACGTCCGAAACGCCGTGTCGATCTGGCCTTCGACCGTCTCGCCCGGGTCGAACGCCGGCGGCTCGGCCAGTTCGTGGACGATATCGCCGTTTCGGTGCTGGACGTCGACGACTTCAACGCCACCGAGAGTTCCCCGATCGGCCGGCTGGCCGCCGCCTTCGGCGTAGAAGTACGTCTCCGTTAGCACGACAGCGGTCGTGTCGGTACGCTCGACAGTCGACGTGAACGTCGTCACAGTGGGCTCGGCTGCGGCTATTCCCGTCATCAGGCGTGGCTACGTCGGCGCGAACAAAAACATCTGGGCGTGCCCCGGACGGACGAGTGTCCGGGACCATTCGGCCGACAGTAGCGCGGTTTTCGTGCGTGCCGGGGTAGTGTGGCCCAATCAATACTGCTCTGGCTGTTCGCAGTCGTGCTGTTCCCGACGCTTCAGTACGCAGCCGGTAAGCGGGACCGGCGTGAGCTAACCTGCGCGTAACTGGGGGAGTGGACAGGCTGAACGGTGGGACAGCGGCGTCTGACGCTCGGCAGACGGGCCATCAGGATCGGCGTCACGTCCTGCGGTTTTCACTTTCACCGTGAATTACCCGATTATATAGGGCCTGGCTCCCTGTCTGGCAATATGATCGAGCGATTACGCCGGGTCGTGGGGACTCGACAGCGGTCACATCTGGAGTGTCGACGCTGTGGAACCACCATCGAAACGGATAGCTCGACCTGCCCGGCCTGTGGCTCCGGCAACATCGCGCAGTACGAGCTCTGACCGCGGTCTCGGCCGGTCGTTCTGCTGGTTTCCGATTTTCAAACGCCGCCAGAAAGGTCTGAAACCGTTCGCTCAGCGACGCAAGAACGGGACAGTAAAAGCACTTACTGCTCGACAGATTCCCACACGTCAGACGAAATCTTCGCCGCAGAGTTGTCCGGATGTGTCATAGTGAGTTGGTCTCCAGATTCGACTGCGATGAGGTCGACAGTGTTGGTTTCCGTGTGATTTCGGGTCGGATACGTAAACGGTCGTGACCGCGTCGGAAGGTCGCTGATCGACGGACACTCCGGCGGCGTAACGACGTCGTCAGCGAACCCATCGGTGTGAATCGTCGACTGTGGCTTGTCTCGACCACGTCTATCAAGCCACTCAGAACATTTCTCCCCAAACGAAATGGTCTCAATGGCTGAGCGCACGCGGTACCTGACCCGGTCCAAAAGCGAGGGTGGCGGCACGTCGCCGTCGTCCGTCCTGGCCCGGGCACCCCGTGGCTCATCCATGGGTGTGAGACTCATAGACATAGCTAGGGAAGCACGGTACAAAACCGTTGTGTCGATCCGGTTTAGAGTTCGATTCGCTCGACGATCTGATTGCCGTCCTCCCGGGTGTTGAGCGCGACGATACGGACGTGTTCTTCCAAGCCAGAGTCCCTGAGCTTGGCTTTCAGAAGATTATCGACTTGGTAGACGCCGGCCGCGTTGTTCATCGAAATTTCGACGAGGACGGGATAGTCGTCGCCTGGGCTCAGCGTAACCGTCTCGATGGCCTGGCTGGAGACGGTATCGATACCGCGGCCGCCGTGCTTGTACGGAATGCGCGACCGACCGCGCTCCATGTCCAGCGCGTCGGCGACGCGAACGACGCCGGCTTCCAGCGTCAGCGGGTTTTCCTCGGTGTGATGGCAGAGAATGGCATGGAGAACCTCACCCTTTACCTGAACCGCCTGACGGATGCCGTAGAACTCCGGGAGGATGTCATCGAGGATGTCAGCCGCCAGCGGGATCGAATAGTACGGGTGTGAATCGCGGTGGACGACGTGCCCGATGTCGTGGAGCGTCGTCGCAAGTGCGATGATGACAGCCTCGTCAGCCTCGTCGAGGCCGTGGTCGGCCGCACCGTTGAACTCGACGCCGCCCTGCTTGAGGAGGTCATACAGGCACAGTGCTCGGTTCCGAACGATACCGATGTGTTTCGCGCCGTGGTCGTTGTACTGTTTGCGCGCGACGGGATTGATGTTCTGGGCTTCGAGATACGCCTGGATCTCCTCGTCAGTCGTAATAGTGTCGAGAACTGCGTTCAGTCGCCCGTCCGGGAACGCGTGGTCTGCCTCGGGGTCGTAAATCCGGCCGCTGGCATTGTCTCTATCAACGCTCATACCACATCCCAAACGACCCACAGCGAAAAATCCCCCACCGGCGCGATCAGGTGGCGGCGTCGATAACTTCGTCGTAGTCCGGTTCGACGCCAGGGTCGTCGCTGACCCAGGCGTACGTGACTTCCCGGTCTTCGTCGATAACGAAGACGGCCCGCTTGGCGACGTTCGGAACGCCCAGCGCCTCGAAGTCCATCGAAATGTCGTAGGCGTCGACGATTTCGCGCCCGGAGTCGCTGACGAGGTCGAACTCGAGTCCCAGTTCGTCACGGAACGCGTTCTGTGAGAACGGCGTATCGATGCTGACACCGTACAGCGTCGCCCCCGCCTCGGTGAGTTCGTCGAGTCGGTCCTGGAACGAGTTCATCTCGTGACTGCAAACGCTGGTGAACGCGCCCGGGAAGAACGCGAGCACGACCGGCCCATCGTCAACTGCCTCGGATAGCGTTATCTCATCAACGTCGCCATTGGCAATCGGTGCCGTGAAATCGGGTGCAGCGTCTCCGACTGATACCATACTGGCGACCTGGGTCGTGGCAGATAAAACCCTTTCCGACGCGGACGAGTCCCGAATCAGAACTGCGCGAACTTCGCGGTGACCTCGTCGATCCACTCCGGCAGTTCGCGGTCCGCGAGTGTCCCGTCGGCGTCACGGGTCGTGACGACATCTGCGATTTCGCCCTCGCGCGTGATATCGAGTCGCCACACCCCATCAGCCTCGATATCGACCCGAACGACGTCCTCTCCGACCGGTTTGATCGGTCGAATCGTTACCTCTTCCCCGCTCCTGACTTCCATCGTGTGACTATCGGCCGGCATCTGGTCTCTCTGAGCGCCCGACGGTAGTTATATCCCCGGGCGGAGAGTGCACCTGCCCGGCGCTGTGGCTGGTGATACTGTCGGCTGTAACTATTTCAAGATATTCCTCACCCCGGGCGAAATTCTTCACAGACGTACAGCCGACAGGATGAGCAGTGGCTTAACCAGAATATAATAAATTGACAGGACCGTGTAGCCGGTACTGCGGGTGCGAACCCGCACGCAGGCAAATCCGACGCCGGACATGGCTACGGAAATCGTGTCACCTGAACAGCCCCAGCTATCGACTCAGTCCCGTGGACATGCTGCGGTGTATCTGTCGACGTGCCAACCCAAGCCAGCGACACCGGGAAGTCAGAGACCGAGTGCCTCGTGTTGCCACTTCCGAGCCACACCCATTCCCCACTCCTCCTGTGTCGGGCCTCGCCGTCGGTTCCCGGCGAGGCCGTTTCGACAGACTAAGCCGCCACGGCTCGGTGATGACTAACGGTCTGTCTGCTGGCCACGCCAGACAGTACTGGAGAGTCGGCCTCGACGGCAGTGACTCGCCTGCCAGGCCGTCCTGAGCAAAAAGGTTATAATAGCAACCACGTAACCTTCGGATACAATGTTAGGGACATCCGGAGTACTGTTCCCGGGGATGCCCGGGACGACGGAGATGATGGTCATCCTCCTCATCGCCGTCCTGCTGTTCGGCGCGAACAAGATTCCGAAACTAGCGCGGTCGACCGGCGAAGCCATGGGCGAGTTCCAGAAGGGGCGCGAAGAAGTCGAGCAGGAACTCGAAGAGATGCGTGAGGGCGGCGCTGCAGAAGGGGCCGATGCATCCACCGTGGACTCGGCCGAGTCGACCGAGACGGCGACGGAAACCGAGACGTAATCTCGACCACTTCTCCGTTTTCAGCGGTCTGTAGTGATAACGAAAGGATTTTTCACCGCTCAATCGACCACCCGATAGGGCGTGTGGCCTAGTGGACCAGGGCGAGGGGTTCCTAACCCCTAGAACGCGGGTTCGAATCCCGCCACGCCCGTTTTCCGGCGAGCGACAGCGAGCCGTGAAAACGGCCCGGAGATTCGAACCCTACGAGACGAGCGGAGCGAGTCTCGGTCCGGTTCGAATCCCGCCACGCCCGCTTCGTGGTTTCTCGCGTCCGCTCGAAACACACTCGCGGCCGTGGCGACCCTCGCGAAACCTTCGGTTTCGCTCAGTCCCGCCACGCCCGTCGTGCGACGAACGGATGTGAGGAGTCGACGGGCCCGGAGTTCGAACCCTGCAAGTCGCAACGGCGAGCGAAGCGAGACGACCGTCTTGCTCCGGTTCGAATCCCGCGAGACCCGCTGCAGCGGGTCTCGCGTAGTTCGCAAATGCTTCGCGTTTGCTCAGTCCCGCCACGCCCGTGCAGGGAACCGACGAGCGAAGCGAGTCTGTGACTGAACCGGCATGGCGGGATTCTAATCAGGGAGGTCGCGCGCAGCGGAGCGAATATGTCTGACCGTGACGTCGCGCAAAGAGGATGCGATACAATTGGGATACGTCGCAGTTGCTGTGCAGACTCCCCACAGCGCCTGAGATGCCAACGTATAAGTTTAGGCTTACCTAACTCCTGCTGAAATGGACCGGGAGCCGTCCGAGCGGGCGGATGTCTGTGTCGTCGGGGCCGGGCCGGCAGGGGCACTCGTCGCGAGCCAACTCGCCAGCGACGGTCGCGACGTGGTCGTGCTGGAGGCCGGGCCGCGGTTCGACAGGTCGAAGCGCGAGCAGCAGATGGAACAGGCAATCCGGCCCGGCGGCCACGGCTCAGTCTGGGGGATGGGCGGCGACCGCGACGCGTTCAGTGCGAGCGGCGAGCGGTACTACCCGTTGAATATCTCGCGAGTGAAAGGGGTCGGCGGGTCGACGCTGCACTGGCAGGGGATGGTGATGCGGTTGCATCCCTCGGATTTCGACGGGAGCCACGACACCGACGACCCGGCGTGGCCGATCAGCTACGACGACCTGCGGCCGTACTACGCCGATGCCGAGCGGGCGCTGGGGGTCGCCGGTGACGCGGACAACCCCTTCGCACCACCGCGGGACGGTGCGTACCCGTTGCCCGGCTTTCCGCCGTCGTACAGCGACTCGCTGTTCGCTGAGGCCTGCGAGCGGTTGGGCATCACGATGCACTCCGTGCCCAACGCCCGGAACTCCGAACCATACGACGGCCGGGGGCCGTGTGTCGGCTACGGGACCTGTCAGCCGGTCTGTCCCTCCGGCGCGAAATACGACGCCAGCGTCCACATCGAGGACGCCGAGGCCGAGGGGGCACGCGTCATCGACCGCGCGCCGGTCCAGCGCCTCGTTACTGACACCGACGGACGCGTCGAAGCAGCCGTCTACGCGACACCGGACGGGACCGAACACCGACAGACGGCCCGCGAGTTCGTCATCGCGGCGGGCGGCGTCGAGACGCCGCGACTCCTCCTGCTATCGGAGAGCGACGGCTACCCGGACGGACTGGCGAACAGTTCGGGACTGGTCGGCCACTACTTCATGGACCACCTGTTTGCCGGCGCTGGCGGCACCCTCGACCGGGAGACACGCCAGAACCACGTCGGCTTTCTCACGAGCGAGTGCCACCAGTTCTACGACGACCCCGGGCAGGCAGTCGAGCGCGTCGCGGACGGCGAGACGGTGGTCGGGGCCACCGACGAGGCGCTGTCACCCCTCAAACTGGAGTTTCTGAACTACGCCGGTCCGTCGCCGGTCGAACTCGCGCTCTCCGGCGAGGAGTGGGGCGATACGCTGCTGTCGAGCCTCCGCGAGAGCTACGGCAACAGCATCGCGATGGGCGGGCTGGTCGGCCAGCCGCCGCGGAAGGAAAACCGGGTGACGCTGGACACGTCGACGACAGACGATCACGGCAATCCGGTTCCAGATATCCAGTGGTCGTGGGGTGAGCGACTGGAACGGTCGCTCAGTCGTGCGAACGAGATTCAACGCGCCGTGCTGTCGGAGCTGGGCGTCGACATCTCGTGGACGGTCGGGCCAGCGGACACCGGGCCGGCGTACCACCACATGGGCACGACGCGGATGGGGACCGAGCCCGAAAAGAGCGTCGTCAACCCACAGTTGCAGACCCACGACGTGGCGAATCTCTCAATCGCGTCCTCGTCGGTGTTCGTCACCGCCGGGTCGATGAACCCGACGCTGACTATCGCCGCGCTGGCGCTGAAGTGTGCTGACCACGTTTCCGAACGGCTTTAATCGGCGAAGTCCGTGAACACAGCCTTGCTTCGCCGAGTGACCGACCGGAGCCCGGGTACACCGTGGGCGATCCACACGGCGACAGCCAGGCCGAACAGCCCGAACTGGAACAGGACATACGGCTCGACGGAGAGCGAGGCGAACTGCTCGACGAAGGAGGTGTCGTTGGCGTACGGCGGCGGTGGCCGGAGCGGCCAGACCAGAAAGCGAAGCCACTGGAGCTGTGTCAGGTCACCGCCGAGTACTCCGGCCAGCGCTGTCGGACCCATATCCGTCAGCGTGTGTACGAACGCACCGAGCGTGAACGCTGCCGAGATGTCTGTTCGGCGATATCGGACGGCGAGTTGGTGCAGGACCACAGCGACGATGAGGAGGGTGAACAGCGAGTGAGCGAGCGACCGCCCGGACGGCAGGACACCGAACGTCCAGGCGAACGGTTTGTCGACCAGGTCCGGGAACTGCGACCCAATCGCCAGTGCAGTGAGCGTCACCGCTGTCTGGCGACGGGTCGGGTCAAGCCGAGTATACACGACGTAAACGAGGTAGGCGACGGCGAGATGTCCCCACGGCCACATTGCGTGCTGGTATGTCGGACGGTGATTTGTATCTGCTGATACAGGATGTGGCCAGTCGAATCAGCAAAATCGGCGCGTCGGCCGTTCAGTACAGGCCGAGAATGGCACCAGCGTCGAGCAGCAGGAGGATTGACACAATAGACGCCCCCAGCAGGAACGGGCGTGCGTTCCGGGCCGGTTCGCGCACCTTCTGCTGATTGAAGCCGTCGCTGAGCTTCGATGCCGCGACTTCGACGAGGCCGGCCAGGATGAACCAGAGGACGATCATCGTGATGACGAGGTGGCCGCGCCCGGTCCCCGTCAGCGACTCGGCGGTGTAGCGGGTCGCTGCCAGATGTCCGCCTGTCAGGAACAGGAGCGTCGCACTCGCCCGGGACACCGTCCGGAGCTTCCCGGTAATCGCTGACAGCGGTCCTGGCGAAGAGTCGCCGTTCATCGCCGTCGGGAGGACAGCGTAGGTCATGAACAACACGGTTCCAGCCCACAGCGCGGCGAATATCAGGTGCACCCCGAAGACAGCCGCGTTTACGACACTCATATACGGCGGTTGGACGCGACCCCCTTCAACGTCGTGGGTTCGGTGTGGTTACTCCGAAGTGTCGAAGGCATCGAACGCGTCCGCGTCACCGGACATGTCGAGTTCTTTGACTGCGTCGGTGTCGGCAGAGATGTGCGTTTCCCGGTCGGTGTCGTAGTCCAGCTGGTCGATGAGGTGGACGAACGAGCCGGGGTCGGGGATGAGGAAGATGCGGAGCGAGAACGCCACATCGCTCTCCTTGATGTCGACGAGCGAGTCGAGCACGATAGTCAGCGAGTCCCGGCGGACATGGGAGAGCGCCTTGTCGGCGATCTCGGTCGCGTCGTCCTGTACGACCGTCGGCGTCCCCATATTGATGGTCGCGTTCAGCGTGTTCGCGATGCCGTCGATGAAGCCCGAGGTGAGGATGTTACACATCTCCTGGAGCGCGGACTCGTGGAGCTGTGTGAACCCGTCGTCGACGCTGGAACCGGTCATCAGCTCCGCGATTTCGGCGGCCGTCTCGGTCTCGAACGTCATCAGGAAGACGCCGTAGGGCGGCTCTGTCAGCCGGACGCGAGCGCTGTAGATGGTCCCGCCGCCCATTTCGGTGGCGATGTCCTCCGGCTGGACGAACGAGAGGCTCTTGATCTCGACGGCGGCGTCGACGCCGGCCAGTGTCGCCAGCGAGTCGGCGACCTGCTCAGCCCCGTCCTGAATGAGTCTGGTGATGAGCGTGAGTTTCCGAATATCGATGAGAAGCGGCATTGCACGCTATCAGGGCCTATGGTGTGTTACCGTTTTCGGTGGGGGCGGCGTCCCGGGGCTGCACGGTGGATCACCGTAACGCTCATTACCACTGACTGACAGGGCTTCGGTGGGGAGCGTGCTATTCCGTGCCTTACCCGTCCTCGACGGGTTTCACACGGGAGCCCACCAGCGTATTTCTACGGGTCTGGCTGGGGAGCCACGGCCACGCCCGATGTGAGCACGCTTAAGCCGCCCCGTCCGTTTTGCACAGCCATGGAACCACGGGACCTCTCCGCTCACACTGTCTATCGGGCAGGTCGCGGTATCGAGGAGGTCGCCCGGGAACTCGGTCTCGACCCGGGCGACATGGTGAAGCTAGCGTCGAACGAGAACATGTACGGGCCAAGTCCGGACGCCGTCGAAGCGATTCGCGGGTCGGCCGAGCGGATGCACTCCTATCCGAAGGCTTCCCACGCCGACCTCGTCGACGAACTGGCGGCCATGTGGGACGTGACGCCCGAACAGGTGTGGCTGAGCAACGGCGGCGACGGCGCGCTGGACTGCCTCGCCCGAGCCATGCTCGACCCCGGGCAGGACGTGCTCGTCCCGTCGCCGGGCTTCGCGTACTACGCGATGAGCGCCCGCTATCACCACGGCGAGGTCAACGAGTACACGCTCTCGAAGGCCGACGACTTCGCCCAGACCGCCGACACCGTCCTGAAAGATTACGACGGCGAGCGAATCGTCTACCTCACCAGTCCGCACAACCCGACTGGCGCGGAGTTTTCGACCGACGCGGTCCGGACGATTGCCGAGGAGACCGACGAACAGACCCTCGTCGTCGTGGACGAGGCCTACGGGGAGTTCTCCGACCGGCCGAGCAAGCGGCCGTTACTCGACGACCGTGACGACGTCGCGCTCCTGCGTACGTTCTCGAAGGCCTACGGGCTCGCGGGCGTTCGCCTCGGCTACGCGGTGGTCCCCGAGGAATGGGCCGACGCCTACGCACGTATCAACACGCCGTTTTCGGCCAGCGAACTCGCCTGTCGCGCCGGGCTGGCGGCGCTTGACGACGACGACCACGTCGAGCGCTCCGTCGACACCGCCGCGTGGGCTCGGGAGTACCTCTCCGAGGAACTCGACTCGCCGACCTGGGACAGCGCCGGGAACTTCATTCTCGCGGAGGTCGGCGACGCGTCGGCCGTCGCGGACGCCGCCCAGGAGCGGGGCGTCATCATCCGCGATTGCTCCTCGTTCGGGCTGCCCGAGTGTATCCGCATCACCTGCGGGACACGCGAAGACACGGAGCGCGCCGTCTCGGTACTGAACGAAGTCATCGAGGTGGTCGAGGCGTGAGAGTCGCTGTCACCGGGACGCCGGGCACGGGCAAGACCACGGCGACGGAGCGCCTCGACACTGACCTCGACGTTCTACACCTCAACGACGTCATCAAAGAGGAGGGGTTCTCGACGGGCATCGACGAGGACCGCGGGAGCCTCGTCGCGGACCTGGACAAATTGTCCGAGTGGCTCGACGGCCGCGACGACGTGCTGTTCGAATCCCACCTCGCGCATCATTTCGCCGCCGACCGGGTGATTGTGCTGCGAGCCCATCCTGAAACCATCGTCGAGCGGCTTCGTGAGCGCGGCGACGACGATTCGAAGGCCTACGAGAACGCGGAGTCGGAAGCGCTCGATGTCATCCTCGGGGAAGCCGTCGAAGAGCACGGCATGGAATCGGTGTGCGAAATCGAGACGACGGACCGGGACCCCGACGCGGTGGCGAGCGAAATCCGGGCCGTCGTGGACGGCGAGCGCGAGCCCAGTGCGGGCACCGTCTCCTACATCGACTGGCTATGACGCTCGATAAGTTCCGCCCGCTGGCCGACCGCGCGCTCGGCCCGTTCGTCAGCGCCGCCAAGGTCGCTGGGCTCTCCCCGCACGGCGTCAGCGTCATCGCGTTCCTGCTGGCCCTCGGAGCGGGCGGGGTGTACGCCGTCGCGGCGCGGGAACCCCTGCTGTATCTCGGCGGAGCTGTCCTCGTCTTCCTGAACGGCTGGCTCGACCTCGTGGACGGCGCGCTTGCACGGGAGCTGAACGTCGCGTCCTCGGGCGGTGACCTGCTGGATCACGTCCTCGACCGCTACGCCGACATCGGTATTATCGTCGGCCTCGCCGCCGGCGTGAACCAGTGGGAACTGGGCATCGCCGCCGTCACCGGCGTTCTGATGACCTCCTACCTCGGGACGCAGGCACAGGCGGTCGGCCTCGACCGCGTGTACGGCGGCCTGCTCGGCCGCGCCGACCGGCTTGCGCTCGTCGGCGTTGTCACGGGCGTCGCGGCGTTCGTCCCGACCACGCTGACCGGTCTGACGCTGGTCGGCTGGCTGCTGGTCGTGTTCGCCGTCGTCGGCCACGTCACCGCCGCCCAGCGGTTCTATCACGCGATGCGGGCGCTCGACTGAACATCGGCTCAGCAATTGACGGACCGGCATCCCGCTGAGAACGACCAGTGCACTATTTATACTGATCAGCGTGGCGAATCCCCCGACACACCATGAACGGGGATGAAGCCGAAACTCCATGTCACAAACCATTAAATAAACATGTCGACAATCAAGGATAGCGATGGAACACAGTTACCGCTACCGTGCC
This sequence comes from Haloarcula sp. K1, assembly GCF_001647155.1. NCBI lineage: Archaea > Methanobacteriati > Methanobacteriota > Halobacteria > Halobacteriales > Haloarculaceae > Haloarcula > Haloarcula sp. K1. The sequence goes on along the minus strand of NZ_LRHL01000042.1, from coordinate 135,029 downwards.
TATCCGACAGAAGGGGTAGCGGACGAACTGGAACATCAGGTAGATATTCATCGCCAACTATACAACCACGTCCGATGGGACTACACGAACAGCCCCGTGGATGCTAAGCCGAGTGAGTTCGACCAGAACAACAAACTCCCTGAGTGGAAGCAAAAATGGCCAGTGTTCGCGGAAACGTATTCGAAAGCCGCGCAAGCTACCGTTGCCCGCTTCCACCGAAACCTCTCGAACCTTCGTAAACAAAAAGAGAACGGGCACACCGTTGGTCGTCTCAAACGGCAAGCACCTACCGATTACCGGAGCGTGACGTACAACCAGTCTGGTTTCGACCTCGATGAAAAGAGGGGCCAAGACGGGTTTGCGTACGTTCGCTTCAGCAAAGTCGGATGGGTCAAAATACGGTACTCCCGTCCAATCCCTGCTGATTCCTCAATAAAGGAAGCCACGTTCAAGAAAGAGACTACCGGTGAGTGGTTCGTTTCCTTTGGGTTGGAAATCGACGACGCTAACTTGCCCGAGAAGCCCGATGTGGACTCACTCAACCCGAGCAACAGCGTGGGTATTGACCTCGGCATCTTGAACTACATCCATACCAGCGACGGGAAGACCGTGGATTGGCTCGACCTCGAAGGCGAATACGAACGACTCCGACGTGCGCACCGCAAACTCTCGCGGAAAGAACATGGGTCGAACAACTACGAGAATCAGCGAGTCGAAGTGGCGAAGGCCAAACGCGACATCCACCGGAAAGTACTGGACTACCAGCACAAAATAACGACGTGGCTCGTCAAGGAGTACGATGCCGTGTTTGTGGAGGACTTGAACGTTCAGAGTATGCTTCGAGCGGATGGAAACGGTCGGAACAAGCAGGATGCGGCGTGGCGACAGTTTATCACTTTGCTTGAATACAAGGGCGATGTGTACGGTACGCACGTTGTGCAGGTCGAAGCGGCAGGGACGACAAAAGAATGTGCGGTGTGTGGTGTGGAGTCATCGAAGTCCATCTGGGTCCGGGAACACTCCTGTCCATCATGTGGGTTTGAGACAGATAGGGATGCGAATGCAGCGATGAACGTCTTGCAAAGGGGGTTTTCTGAACTAGGGCTGGGATGGCCCGAATCAACGCCTGTGGAGACTGTGACCGCTACGGACACCGCTGATCTTCAGCGAATGTCTGCAAGTCACGTCATCGAAACAGGAAGCCTGTCTACGTGAGAACAGGATTCCCCGCGCCAGCGTGCGCAGGGCAACATTCAAACCGCGCCCCGTCCAAGCCGTCGGTATGGTTCAGTGCGAGATGTGCGGGACGGAGGTTTCGTCTCCGAACCGCGTCAAAATCGAGGGAGCCGAACTCGACGTCTGTGACGAGTGTACCGACTTCGGCACGGAGGTCAAAACCGAGGAGACGTCGTCTACGTCGACGAAGTACTCGACGTCGTCCTCCTCGTCATCGTCGTCGAGTTCGTCCTCCTCGTCGAGTTCCTCGGGTGGTGGCGGGTCCGGTGGCCGCCGTCGAGATATGTTCGACGAGATGGACGAGATCGCACAGGATTACCACGACCGGATCCGCAAGGGCCGGGAGTCCCAGGGACTCAGCCAGGAGGAACTCGCCAAGCAACTCAACGAGAAGGCGAGCCTGATCCGGAAGCTCGAACAGGGTAACTCCCTGCCCAGCGACGACGTCCAGAAGAAACTCGAAAGCGCGCTCGAGATCTCCCTGAGCGCTGGCGGTAGCGCCGACGAGACCGAGTGGTCCGGCGGCAGCAGCGACGGCGAGTACACGCTCGGCGACGTCGTGAAGCGGAAGGACTAGGTTACAACTGGAGGTCGTCTTTCTCTACGTCGAGTTCGTCCGCGAGCGACTCGACGTTCGACGAGATACGCTCGATCTCGTCCTGAAGTTCCTGATACCGGTCGCTGTCCTGCAGTTCCCGGTCGGTCTTCTCGACGCGGAGGACGTTGCGCTTGAGCTTTTTCGACGTGAGTGTCCGGAGTCTGTCGTTGTACTCCCGGATCTTGTACAGTCGGTCGACAACCTCTTGGAGGTCGTCGCGAGTAACGGGTTTGACGAGGTAGTCGTCGACGCGCATCTCGATGATGTCGAAGTCGGGGTCGATAGCGGTGACCATCGCGACGCGGCATCGAAGGCCTTTTTCCTCGATCTGTGCGAGCACTTCGTTGCCGGAGACGACCGGCATCCGGCGGTCGAGCAGCACCACGTCGATGTCGGGCGACAGCAGTTCCAGTCCTTCCTCGCCGCTGTAGGCCGTCTGAACGTGATACTGGTCGGATAAATAATCGGTGTACAGATCGGCCAGATGCTGCTCGTCTTCAACTATCAGAACGGTCGGTGTGTCGTCATCCCCTGCTGTCACGGCTTGTCTCGTTTCTTGTCTCGGCCGAAGCGTAATAATTGTCATCCCCGAGCGGGAGACCGAGATGGAACGACGGCGCGGTAGCGAGCGCTGCCAAACGGCGGCTTCGCAATCTATTTCCCGACAGCAGCCGGTGCGTTTCGTATGTTCGTCCTTGTCAATCTGAAGGCGTACCCGTGTGACCCAGTCGAAGTAGCGACCGCCGCCGCTAACGTCAGCGACGACTCCGGCGTTCGCGTCGCCGTCGCGCCACAGGCCGCACAGATCGGCCCTGTTGCGGAGACCGGCGTCGAAACGTGGGCCCAGCACGTCAGCGCCGTCGAGCACGGCAGCCACACCGGCAGTACACTCGCCGAGGCCGCCGCGGACGCCGGGGCCGTCGGGACCCTCCTGAACCACTCCGAGAACCGACTCAAGCTCGCGGACATCGATGGTGCGCTCGACGCCGCCGACCGCGCGGACCTCGAAACCATCGTCTGTGCGAACAACCCCGCACAGATCGGCGCGGCCGCCGCGCTCGACCCCGACGGCGTCGCCGTCGAGCCGCCGGAACTCATCGGCACCGGCACGCCCGTCAGCAAGGCCGACCCGGACATCGTGACTGGCGCGGTCGACGCCGCCGCCCGCGTCAACGGCGACGTGGACGTGCTCTGTGGTGCGGGGATCTCGACCGGCGAAGACCTCGTCTCCGCGAGCGACCTCGGCGCGAGCGGCGTCCTGCTGGCAAGCGGCGTCGCGAAGGCCGACGACCCGCGGGCGGCGCTCGAGGACCTCGTCGAACCGTTGCTGTAAAACAGCCGTTATCGCGGTACTGACTTTTCAGTCGCCGTTGCCGTCCAGAAACGCCGATTCGAGTCGGGAGACGACCGACTCTACCTCATCGTCGTCGAGTCGGCGGTCGCTCTCTTCTCGAACCAGCGCCGCAATCCGGGAATCGTACTTCCCGCGGCCGACGTGTTCGACCAGTTCGCGGAGTCGGAGTTCCCTGTTTCGCGCGTAGGCCGCCGTCCGGTCGCCGGAGCCGCCAGCCGAGAAGTGGGCGTTCAGCGGCGTTCCAGGGCCCTGCTCGCGGTAGTACGCGAGCATTCGGCGGGTCTTTCGGTCTAACTCCTCGATGTCGGCTCGCAAGTCGCCGTAGACGGCGGGCCCCTCGGAGTCGGATGTGGACTCGTCTTCAGCGGACCCAGTTGCCCCGTTCGACTCCTCGGCTTCGACGGCTTCGGCGATGGCTGCTCTCAGGTCCTCGTCATCAGCCTCAGTAGCGCCGTCCGATTCGGTGTGGTCGTTCGCTGGCACGGCTACCGCACCGGTGTCCGCGCTGGCCCCGTTCGTCGCCGCAGCAGCGTTGTCGGCGTGACCGTTCGACACCGGTTCGGCGTCCGCAGTGCTGGCATTCGTCGCTGAGTCATCGCTGGTGCTGCCGTTCATCGCTGCTCCGGCGTCCGCACTGCTACCGTTCGTCTCCGCACCGTCACTGGCGCTGCCGCCGTTCATCGCGGCCCCGTCCTCGGCAAAGGCACTGAACGCGTCGCCGAACCCGCCGCCGGACGTGGCGTCGGCCGTCTCGTCCGGTTCCGGAGACTGCTCGTCGGGACTGTCAGTGTCCGCCTCACTGTTGGTGTCTGCGTCGCCGTCCGACGTGGGTTGCTCGGCGAACCGTTCGCGCTGGCGGCGCATCTCCTCCTGTGCCGTCCGGCCGGGGTTGTAGTCGTCGGCCTGGTTCAGCATCGCCTCGGTGAACTGCTCGGCCATCCGCGAGAGGTCCCGGGCATCCTGCAGTTCCGCTTCCAGTTCGGCGATGCGGGAGTTCTTTTTGTCCAGTTCCTCGCGGAGTTCCTTGATGCGGTTCTCCGTCGCCTGCTGTTCCTCGCTGATGGTCTCCAGTTCGGAGACGAGGTCGTCGCTGACGGACTTGAGTTCCGGGCGCTCGAAGTCGTCGAGGCCGGGCGTCGCGCCGGCGTCGAACGTCTGTTTGCGGTGGAACTGGACCCGGCTGACCTGCTCGGCCCAGTCGTTCATCATGAACGCTTCCCCGTCGTCCAGGTCTTCGACGGCGTCGGCGTACTTGTTGTCGAGGATACGCCCGACCACTTTCGTGTCGTTGTTCCAGGTCAGGCGGTGCCAGACGAGCCAGTCACACTGGGTGATGTAGTCTTTCTTCACGTCGGCCGGGCGCTGGCTGATGCCGACGATTCCCAGTCCGTGTTTCCGGCCACGCTTCCCGATCTTGATGAGCATCTTCCCGACCTCGCCCATCGACCCCTTTTCTGGCATCCACTCGTGGCACTCCTCGACGAGCATCAGGAACGGCTGTTTCTGCTTTTTCGCCTTCGCGAACAGTTGCTTGGCGACCTCGGTCAGTAGCGTCTCTGCCTCCTCCTCGTCGAGGAACGACGAGATATCCAGAATGATAGGGACGTTCTGTTCCAGCGCCAGCGAGGCGATCTTGCCGGCGTGGTCTTCCGTGACCTGAATGTCGCACTCCTCGTCACCGCCGACGTGGAGGATCTCGTACTCCTCTTTCAGGCCGTAGTACTCGCCGTCGATATCGACGATGAGCAGACCGAACCCGTTGTCCAGCAGCTTCTCGGCGATGACACTCGCCGTGTTGGATTTCCCTGACCCGCTCTTGCCGGTGATGAATCCCCGGCCGGTCAGCAGTTCCACTACCGGGAGATTGACGGTCTCGCCCGGCTCCCCGGTCCCACCCGGCCCTGCGCTCGTCGTCGCGACAGTTATCTGTTCGGTCTCTGCCATGCGTTTCTGTCACGAATGAGACGCGCAGGCCCCATAACTCTCCGTCAGACGCCCATCAGCTGTGGAACAGGTCTGGACGCAGCAAGCAGTTCGAAGCCAGTCCGAGGTTTCGCTCGCTCGGGCTTCAAATTCTCGTGTGCTACCGACGGGGCTTCGGTTACCGACGCCGCTATGACTTCGTTTCGGGCGTCCGACTGGGGTCCCACTCGTCGTAATGGACCAGTTCCGTTCTGTCGATGCGATTACGCCAGCCTTCCCGTTGCAGTACCGGTTCAGCAGGGAAGCCGTCTTCGGGGTAGCCGACACAGAGGTAGGCCACAGGCTGAACGTGGTGTGGAATGTTCAGCACCGCACGGAGTTCGTGGGGATACAGAAACGAGACCCAGCCGACACCGATGCCCTCGGCACGGGCAGCGAGCCAGAGGTTCTGTACGGCGAGACACGTCGAATAGACGTCCATTCGCCGCATCGTGTTCCGGCCGAGAACGTGTGGCGCAGCGCGAGTGGGGTCACAGGTAACACAGATATTCACCGGGGCATCGGTTATCCCCTCCAGTTTCAACTGGCCGAAATCCGATTTGCGCGGCTCCTCGTAGCCTTCGCGTGCGGCGGCTATCGCCCGTTCGGCAATCGCTGCGACCGCTGATTTCGTCTGCTCGTCCTCGATCACGACGAAATCCCACGGTTGCGAGAACCCGACGCTGGGCGCGTTGTGTGCAGCATCAAGGACCCGTGTCAGTACGTCCTCGGGAACGGAGTCCGCGGCAAATCGTCTAATGTCCCGTCGCGAGTAGATGGACTTGTAGACCGCCTCGCGGTCGCGTGGTCCGAACTCGACCATATCTTCCCTGACAAACGACAGTTGTAAACCGGTTGTGCTGACCGACAGTGTCCCGGGTACGACGGGATGCGAACGCGAAACGGACCGTGAGCGGTGCCAGTCAGCCCGAGACGGGGCAACGGCTATTGTGGTGCGACACCTTGACACACTCGTTCGGCTGGGGCTGTCCATGGACAGGTACGAGACGTTCGTCGAGGACGGAACGGTGTACGTCGGGAGTGACGACGGTCCACTCGAAGTGGCACCGCTCGAAGACATCGTCGCGGCTGCCGGCGGCCCGGCCTGGACGATCACCTACTCTGAGGCCGAGAAAGAGCGCTACGCCGGGATGGACACCAGCGACGAAGGACTGGTGGTTGACGTAGTCGATATGTTACACGCAATGACCCACAGCCAGCGGTTCGTCGACACGCTGGCCGCGCATCCGACAGCAGTCCCAGCAGACGACACTATTTCTCCGCGAGCCGGTCTGTTCGTCGGGAAACTGCTGGAGAATCTGGAACACGGTGTCGCCTAACTAGAAATCCGCGAGCGTGGTCTGGCCGGGCGGGAGTGAAATGTGAGTGTCAGCGGGGCCTCCATCTTCGTCCATCGTATCTCCGGCAGCCTCGCTCTCACCGAACGTTCCGAGACCGACCTGTCCTTCCTCGTCCTGTTCTTTAGCCGTCTCTGAGCTGTTGTCGGTGACGGAGCTATCGCTCGTCTCCTCGGTTCCAGAGCCGCCGAACCCGTCCAGATTGGCCTGCTCACCGGCCGAGAAATCAAGGTTCGAGACGCGGACACCGACCTTCCGAACCGGGTCGTCGTCGAACTCACCGAGCAGGTCGAGCGCGACGCGCCTGACAAGGTCGGGCTCCTCGACCGGGCCGGGGAGCGACCGGGCACGCGTGTTCACGTCGAACGGCGGCGTCACGACCTTGATGCCGATGGTCTGGTAGCGCGCGCCCTTTCGCTGTGCACGGTCGGCGACAGCGTCGGCGAGGGTGCGAACCTGCCGACACTTGGCCTCCATCTCGGCCGTCGCTTCGGTGAACGCGGACTCCCGCGAGAGGCTCTTGGGGTCGCCTTTCGGTGTCACCGACCGCTCGTCCTCGCCGCGGGCGTAGCGGCGTATCTCGCGGCCGCGCTCGCCGAAGCGCTCGGCAAGCAGTTCCGGGTCAGCGGCCGCCAGATCGCCCGCGGTTTCGATATCGAGCGAGGCGAGTTCCCTGGCGGTGACCGGGCCGACGCCGTGGACGTCCTCGACGGGGAGGTCATCGAAGAACTCTCGGACAGCCCCGGGTTCGACGACGATTAGGCCGTCCGGCTTGTCGCGGTCGCTGGCCACCTTCGCGGCGCTCATCGTCGGCGCGACGCCGACGCTCGCCGCCACGCCCACCTCCGATTCGATGGTGTCTTTCAGGTCTTGTGCCCACGACTCGACGGTCTCCCAGGAGACCTGTTCGGTCACATCCAGATACGCCTCGTCGATGCTCACCTCGCGGACGACGGCCGCTTCTGCATGGAGGATGTCCCGGACATCCGCGGCGACGGACTCGTAGAAGTCCATCTCGACCGGGCGGTAGAACCCAGCATCCTCGACATCGAGGGCCGGGTCGTCGACAGCGTCGACCTTCCGTGGGAGCCGTTCCAGCGCCTCAGAGATCGCCATCGCCGACTCGACACCGTACGCCCGGGCCTCGTAGCTCGCTGTCGCGACGGCCCCGTGTGTCGCGCCGTTCTCGTAGCCCATCCCCACGACGAGCGGCTCGCCTCTGAGTGCCGGCTCCCGCCGCTGCTCGCAGGCGGCGTAGAAACAGTCCATGTCGACGTGCGCGACTATTTGCTCGGGTCCGCTGGTTCCAGGGAGCCGCGCGGCGTCCATATCCGACGCTACGCGTACTGGCAGAAAACCCCACCGGCCCTCGCTGGCCCTATCAGGTCAACGTTTGGACTACTGTATCGAAACCACCTCGAAAAACGGGAGCAGGGAAAGTGGTGGGGGTGGGGGTGAGGTGTCAGCTGCTCCGTCTGCCGTTAGTTTCAAAGCGATACGTGGCCGGTGGAGTGGCCAGTCTCCACCGGCGATGATCGTCCGCCGATGCCAATCCCGGATGGTACGACGGTCGTTCCCGCCGGGAGCGTAGGAAGCTCCATGTTAACAAAAGTCATGATAATACTTCAATGTTGGCCGAAGTTATGTCTGCCTCACACTTTGAGGTCCCCCGGCCGCGCCCCGCTCGAAACGCTTTCAGTCCTCTCCCCACGACTGCGACGTAATGACCGAACTGACGGACTCGCTGCCGGACAGACCGCTCTCGACGAGCGAGATCTCGGCCCTCGAAGCCCAGCACGACGACTACGGGTTCGCGCCAGTCGGGTTCTTCCCCGACCTCGACGTGGTAGCCGCGTTCGTCGTTATCATCGACGGCGACCGCGGCTACAGCCTCGGCTACGACCGCGACGGCGACGGCTGGGTCGTCGTCGAATCCTTCGAAGACGGCGAGGACTTCGCCGGCGTCACCGACCGCCTGCAGGAATGGATGGGCGACGACTGGCAAGAGTTCGAGCAGGCTGCGGTCGAACCGGAGTGACGGCGTCAGTTGGCTTCAAAGGCGGCTGAGAGACCTCGGCGACGTTCAAAACGCCTGATAACGCCTCGGCTGGCCGTTTTTGTTGCTGTAGAATGCGGCGACCGGGATTTGAACTCGACTGCAAATCCTCGCTGTCGGTCGGATTTCCGTAGTTCAAATCACTCTGTACAGCATTTGCTGCTCGCGGCTGGACTCGCAGCAAAATGCGGCGACCGGGATTTGAACCCGATGGCGAGACTCGTTGCACTCGTCTCGCGTGATTCAAATCCCTCCGTACAGCATCCGCTCGTCACGTCCGTTCCTCGCAGGATGCGGCGACCGGGATTTGAACCCGGGCCATGAGCTTGGAAGGCTCAGGTCCTACCACTAGACCACCGCCGCGCATCGCTTCGCGTCTTCGCGGCGTGCCTCGCGATTCCGCTGGAATCGCTCGCCACCGTCGCGCTCTCACTGCGTTCGCGCGCGGCGTCGTTCGCAAATCCGAGGGATTTGCTCACCACCGCCGCTCACTCGTGCGGGCACAGACCAGATGGACTGTGTTTCGCCCGAGTGCGAACGTACACATCCATAGATGGAAGGCAATTAAGTGCGTTTCCCTTCTGGCTCGACGACCCCGTAACAGTTGCCGCTTGACAGCTCCATCGAGACGAGCCGGAGGTCGCTGTCGGCGACATCGCGCTCGAACTCGGCCGGCGCGTAGATGTGGTAGAACCGCGGGACCGTCTCGCCGCCGGGGAGCGTCCAGTCGACGGTCGTGTCAAAGCCCTCGTCCGCGTCGGGGTCGGCGTCGAAGCGGTCGTGGGCCGTGCTCCACGCGCTGACGAGCGCCCGAGCGCCCGGCGCGAGGACGCGGGCCAGTTCGTCCAGACTGGCGCGACGGGCGGCCTGTGACGGGAGGTGATGCAGCGTCGCGACGTACACCGCGAGGTCAACGGACCCGGCTGTGAGCGGGAGCCGGGTCGCATCGCCCTGCAGCAGCGCAACGCTGTCGCCGACGCGGTCGGTCGCCGCCCGCAGGAGCGCGCGGCTGGCGTCGAGGCCGACGACGCGGTCAGCGACCCCAGCGAGCAGTTCCGCGTGGCGGCCGTTGCCGCAGCCGACATCGAGCGCCGTCCCGACACTGCTGGACTCGTCGACGAACGATTCGACCTCCGGCCAGGCGTACTCGCGGGTCTTCGAGAAGTGATCGCCGATGTCCTCGTACGTCCGGCGGACGGCGGCCCGCGAGCGCGCCGGTTCGTCACTGTCGGCGCTTGGGTCGGCGGGTGGCATCGGTCGACCGCGTTACTCCGCGCCGTACTTTTCGGGGTAGGCCTCGGCGAGTAGCTCGTCCTCGTCGGCCAGTCGCTCCCGAACCGGGTCGATAACGTCCGAGATCGCGCTTGCGGCGGACGGCTTCAGGTCGGCGGGGTGGAGTTCGCCGCTGACGAAGTCTGCCTCGACCTCGTCGTAGCTCTCGTAGGTGAGGTCCCCGCCGTACTCCTCGGGGCGCTCGACGACGAAGGACTCGCCGCGGACATCCAGCACCGGGAACACCAGGTGATTGAGGTACTCCAGCACGCCGTTCTCCTCGACCTCGCCGGCCGGGCAGTATGCCTGATTGATTTTCTCGTCGACCTCGTCCGGGCTGTCGGTGAGGTTGACCTTCGACGCCTCATCAGAGGCGCTCATCTTGCCGCCGGACAGGCCCGACAGCAGCGGCGCGAACAGACAGATCGGCGACTCGCCGCCGTGGTCCGGGAGGATTTCGCGCGAGAGCATGTAGATGCCGCGCTGGTCGACACCGCCGTAAGCGATGTCGGCGTCCAGCGCCTTCACGTCAAGCGTCTGCATCAGCGGGTAGATGAGTCCGCCGAGGTTCGGGCTCTCAGATTCGCGGACGACCTCGCTGGCCGCGCGCTGGGTCCGCGAGATAGTCGTTTCGGCGGCCATCCGGTACATCTCGAGCGTGTACTCCTCGTCGAGCTGGAAGTCGGTCCCGCGGACGAAGGTCACGTCTTCGGGGTCCGCGCCGGCTGCTTCAATCATGCCCTCGATGGCCGTCTCGTAGTAGGCCGAGCGGGCGTCAAGTAGGTCGAACGGCGATTTGTTGTCGTCAAGATGGGCGTGCAGGTCCGCGATGAGGACCGTCACGTCGACGCCGGCCCGCAGGAAGTCCGCGAGCTTTCGCATCGTCGTGAAGTGGCCGATGTGCATCTCGCCGGTCGGCGCGTAGCCGATGTACGCCGACGGGTCGCTCTCCTCGAACAGCGTTCGCAGTTCGTCCTCGGTGACGACCTCTGTGGTGTGTTGCGTCACCAGATCGAGTCGCTCGGCGGTATCCATACCGATGTGTGGCCGGTCCGGCGATTAAAACGTTCCTGTCCGGTGTGACGGGCTGTCGAGGTGGGCCGTACTGTTTTACGACAGCGGGGCACAATCGGGGGTAGATGTCGCTCCTGTTCGACCACGTCATCGGGTCCTTCGACCTCGACGACGCCACGCTGTGTGTCCCCGATGACGACGCCCTCGACGACCGCGGCGATGTCATCCCCGCACGGCCCGTCGCCGAGTTCGCGGGCCATCACGACGGACTCGCCCATCCCAAGGAGGACTGGGTCTGCATCCCGCTACACGAACCGGACTCGGCGCGGGTCACCGACGAGTTCGTCGCTTTCACCGAGCACTCCCTCCACGGCGGCATATTCGTCTTCGAGCGCGACGGCGAGCGCGACTTCGTCGACGCGGACGACTTCGGAGCCACGGGGCTGGCCGACCGGATCCGCTTCTGGCACTCCGACTACGTCCCGGAGACGTACCCACCCTCCTACGACTCGCCAGTAGACGACAGCGAACCGGCCCGAAATCCGATCCCGTCTGCAGAGTTACTCGACGGCTTGCGTTCCCACGTTGAGCGCGAACGCGAGGCGACTCGCCGGCAAAACCGAGAGCGCGCCGAGCGGCGCTCACCTGACAGGGTGTACGAGGCCGGTGGCGACGCAGTGCCCGAACTCCATGCGCGGGGCCGAGACGACGGCACATACCGGTTCCACGTCGACCCGCCCGCGGATGTCGCCGCCAGGCAGGACGGCGACTGGGCGTTTGTCGTGGAGTCGGTGTTTGGCATCCACGAGGGAAATGAGGTGCTGGTTCACGACGTGGACGGGACCCGAGAGAACGGCCCGTTCCCGGTGCCGGCGACAGTCGAGCGTATCCGCGGCCGGTCGGTCTGGGTCGCGGTGAACTGGGCCGAGGTCGACGGTGCGACGGCGCTCGAAAGCGCGCTCACCGACAGTGACGCCACATACGGGCTCACAGCATTGCTCAATCCCGTTCCGTTCGACCGCGAACGAGACGCAGTCGAAGCCCTATCCGACCACCGCTTCCGGGACGTGCTCGCCGGCGACCGGCCGATAACCTTCTCGAACGGCGCGGCCGCCCGGAGCGACCAGTTCGACGCGGAACTGAATCAGGAGCAGCAACTGGCCGTCGAGCACGCGCTCCTTGCCGACGACCTGTTCTGTATTCACGGCCCGCCGGGGACCGGAAAGACGCGGACGCTGGTCGAAATCGTCCGACGGGCCGCACAGGCTGGTGAGGACGTGCTAGTGTGTGCCGACTCGAACCAGGCCGTCGACAACCTCGTGGCGGGGTCGTCGACGGACGACACGGCGGACCCGCAGTCGCTGCACGCGTACGGCCAGCACGGCGACGGCGACTACACCCTCGACCGCGTGAACGCGGGCCAGTCGTCGAACGGCGTCGTCCGGCGGGCCTACGGCGACGTACCCGGGCGGGCCGACGTGGTAGCGGTGACGAACAACAGCGCCGCCACGCTCGCCCGGGAGTTCGATCTGGTCGTGCTCGACGAGGCGACGCAGTCGACCTGTGCGGCGTCGTGTATCCCGCTGGTCCGGGCCGACCGCGCCGTGCTCGCCGGCGACCACCGACAGCTCCCGCCCTACAGCGCGAGCGACGAACCGCCGGCGTCGAGCTACGGCCACTCGCTGTTCGAGCATCTCTACGCTGACGGCGGCGTCTACGATGGTGTCGGCCTCCAGCTCCAGACCCAGTACCGGATGCACCGGGACATCGCGTACTTCCCGAACCGGCGGTTCTACGACCGAACGCTGCGGAACGGGCGGGCCGTCGACCCGCTTCCCGACCGGCCAGCGATAGAGGGGTACAACGTCGGCGGGCGGGTCGAGACCGTCGGGCACTCCAAGTCCAATCCCACCGAAGCCCGCCTCGTCGCGCATCTCGTTGAGGACCTGCTGTCGGACGTGCCGGCCAACGAAATCGGCGTCATCACACCGTACAGCGCGCAGGTGTCACGTATCCGCGAGACGCTCACAGAGCGGACCGACGCTGGAGACAGGGTGACTGTCGACACCATCGACTCGTTTCAGGGCGGTGAACGGACGGCCATCGTCCTCTCGCTCGTCCGAAGCAACGCCGAGGGGACCGTCGGGTTCCTCGGGCGGCCGGTCGACGGCCCCCGTCGATTGAACGTCGCGCTCACCCGAGCGAAGCAGTACTGCGCCGTTGTCGCCGACTGGCACACGCTCCGCTACGACGTGGACGGGAAGTGTACGGACCTCTACAGCGACTTCTATCAGTTCGTCTCGAACACCGACCGCCTGAACGACGTGGACCCTGAATTCATTCCGGTGTAGCCGGCCAGCGACCGCCCGACTGCGATGGGTCCAAATACGTCCGACACAACTGTCTCACATGTACACGGGGAAAACGGAGAAGGCCTGCTGTCTGTGCGGGAATCCCGACACGAAGACCCGTCTGGACCTGCCGCCGCGGGCGGTCCCGCTGCTCAAGCATGCTGACCCAATCGCCTGGCAGGACATCGTCGGTGAGGTGTCCATCTACTTCTGTGGCTCCGACTGGGAGACGGTGCGCGACCTCGTGTTAGAGACCGGGATGAGCCCGCTGTCCCGGTGTAACGCCGCCCGCGCCTCCTTCGACCTCCGGGAGGACTTCGAGGCGCTGCTGAACGACATTCGGGACGAGCCGGACCACACGGAAATCGAGGCGGAGATGCGCGCCGAGGCCGAGGAGGCGCTGGCGAATCGCGACGACCCCTACGTCGAGGAGCGGGACCTCGTCGAGGCCCGCGTCATCGAATGGGTGTTCGAAGACACTGAAAACGAGTAACCCGACGAGGGCGGCGGTATGGCTTCGTATCCAAACTGTTTTGACCACCCGTAGCCGTGTGTCAAGCGATGACTGTACGCGTAGGTGTGCTCGGTGCGACTGGCGCAGTCGGGCAGCGACTTATCCAGCTGCTTGACCCCCACCCCGAGTTCGAAATCGCAGCACTGACCGCCAGCGACGCGAGCGTTGGCGAGACATACAAGGACGCCGCCAAGTGGCGCGTCGACTCCCCGATTCCCGAGGACGTGGCTGGGTTAGAAGTCCGCGCCACCGACCCGGATTCGGTACCCGACGACGTCGATCTCATCTTCTCCTCGCTCCCGTCGAGCGTCGGCGCGGAGGTCGAACCGGAGTTCTGCGAGGCCGGCTACACCGTCTCCTCGAACTCCTCGAACGCCCGGATGGACGAGGACGTGCCCCTCATCATCCCCGAGGTCAACGCCGACCATGTCGACCTCCTTGAGGTCCAGCGCGACGAGCGCGGCTGGGACGGCGCGCTCCTGAAGAACCCGAACTGCTCGACGATCACGATGGTCCCGCCGCTGGCCGCCCTCGACCGCGAGTTCGACCTGACCGACGTGCGTGTCTCGACCCTGCAGGCCGTCTCCGGCGCGGGCTACTCCGGCGTTACGTCGATGGAAATCATCGATAACGCCATCCCACACATCGGCGGCGAAGAGCAGAAGATGGAGAGCGAATCGCGCAAACTGCTCGGCTCGTTCGACGGCGCAGAAGTCCAGCTCAACGAGATGGACGTGGCCGCCTCCTGTAACCGCATCCCGACGCTCGACGGCCACCTCGAGAACGTCTGGGCCGACACGGCTGAGGACATCTCTGCGGCCGACGCCGAGGCCGCGATGGAGTCCGTGACCGGCATCGACCTGCCGTCTTCGCCGGAGAAACTCATCACGGTGTTCGAGGAACCCGACCGCCCACAGCCACGCCTTGACCGCAACGTCGAGGACGGCATGGGCGTCGCAGTCGGCGGGTTCCGCGAGACGACCGACGGCGTCCAGTTCAATTGCCTCGCACACAACACGATGCGCGGTGCCGCGGGCGCGAGCGTGCTGAACGGCGAACTGCTCAACAAGCGCGGCTATCTGTAACGGTCGGCCTCGCCGAGTGCGGTTTTTCGGAACTGACCGAGATCCGGTCGCCAGGTAGACACTTTTCACGATCAGTATCGACTGCGTACACATGGTCTCCCGCGATACGAAGCTTCAGATTGGACTGGTGAGCGTGGTCATTGTCTCCTGGGCGCTCCTGTTCGGTGTGTTTGAACCCGGCCCCGTCGCATCGGTCGCGTTTGTCGCAGCCGCATACTTCGTCATCGTAGCTGGGACGCATCTGTACCTCGCTGTTGCAGGTACTAGCGAGACAATACCGATCGCAGCCCGCTGGCGGTACGTCGGGGTTGCGGCGGTGGTGGCTGCAGCTGTTTTTCTAGCGGGAACCGTCGGAAACGCACAACTCGGGAGCATCACGCTCAATCAACTACTCGGCGGCGTATTCGCTGTAACAGTGGTAACCTATCTGGTGTACGAAGCCCGCGCTGGCTATCTCGCCAGCCGACAGTGACTAGAGGTCGATTTGGTTCCTGAGACCGCCCCATTCGCCGGTTCGCTCGGCCTTCTGGACGTTCTCGGCGACGATATCAGCAAGCCGTTCGTAGTAGCTCGGCGTGTGGCCGGCGTTGTGGGGCGTGATGAGGACGTTCTCGAAGTCCCACAGCGGATGGCCGCTGGGCAGCGGTTCGGGGTCGGTCACGTCCAGTGCCGCGCCGCCGATGTGGTTGCGCTGAAGCGCACTGACCAGCGCGTCGGTATCGACAACTGGGCCGCGGGCCACGTTGGTGAGCACGGCGTCAGGATGCATCGTCCGGAACACCGCCGCGTCAATAAGGTGGCGCGTCGCGTCGGTGAGCGGGCAGGCGAGCCCAACGTACTCCGTGTCGGTGACCGCTTCGTGGATCTCGTCGAAGCCGTACACCTCGTCCGTCGGGCCACCCTTCTCCGGCGAGTAGCGGACGCCAACGGTCTCCACGTCGAATCCCTGCACGCGGTCGACGATTGCTTCGCCGATTTCTCCCAGCCCGACGACGCAGACGCGGCTCCCGGCGAAGTCGTCGGTGTGGAACGACTGCCAGATGTGGTCGCGCTGGTGGCGACGGGCAGTGAAGAAACCCCGGGCAAAGGCGAGCCACGAGCCGACGACGTTCTCGGCGACGTTCGGCCCGTGGACGCCGGAGGCCGTCGTGAGCGCGATGTCACGGTCTGCCAGGTCCGAGAGCGGGAGGTGGTCGTATCCAGCGTATGTCCCTGCAAACAGCTTCAGCGAGTCGGCAGTATCGACCAGTTCCGGCGAGACATCGTTGCCGGTCAGAACTGTCGCATCCGCAATCAAGTCCCGCTCGGCTTCGGGCGTCTCTGCGACGGCGACATCCCACTCCGGCAGTCGTTCCCGGAGCGCTGTCACGTACTGGTCGACCGGCATTCCGTGAACGCCGTAGCGCGTCACGACGATGTCGGCCATTGAACCTCTCCTGTGGCGTGCGGAGCCATACCGTCTGCTCCACGCGGGGGCCTCAAAACGGTGCCGGCAGTCTGGTGACCGCGCGCCGGAGATATTGTTAGAATTTTAGTATTTAGAGAACGGGGGAATTACCAGTCTAGATTAGTAAAATTTGTACTAATAGTATACCGATATCTTAGCATATTTGTAGGATGACCAACGTAGAACTTCGAAGGAATGGGGAGACCGACGAGCGTTGCGGTAATTGATGACGATACGGACTATAGACAGCTCTACAAACTTTGGCTTCCGGAAGAATACGAGGTTATAGAGGCCGGTGACGGCCGTACAGGGTTACAGCGGATTGACGACTCAATCGATGCGGTACTGCTGGACCGACAGATGCCGAAACTGAGCGGCGAAACGGTCGCCGAAAAGCTCCGACAGCGGTCAGTTACCCCTGCGGTCGTGATGATAAGCAGCGTCAAGCCTGACGTGGATATTCTGGACATTCCCGTCGATTCGTATCTCAGAAAGCCCGCCGACCGGGATACCCTGTTGTCGGTACTCTCGGCAGTTCAGCGCCGGTGCGAATACGAGACGGAGCGTCGGGAACTCCTGGGACTTGCCGACCGACGAGACACAGTCGCTGACGCTGTCCGAGCGACAGCGCTCGCGGAGAGCGACGCGTACAAGCGGGCCGTCGAACGGCTGGAACAACACGACGTGTCACTCGCCGACGCAGCGTCCGAACCGTAGCGCGCAGTGCATTCCAGTTCAGACACAGAGGGTCGTCAGACCGCGGATTCGATGCAAGACAATAGGTTTTAGCGGGCGCGGGACACCGTAGCGGGTATGGAACACGTAGACGTCGCCATTGTGGGTGGTGGCCCGGCCGGGTCGTCGGCGGCCGAGGCTGCAGCCGACCACGGGGCCGACGCCGTCCTTCTCGAAAAGGGGGTCCCCAGAGCCGACCGCGAGGGGGCGGGGCCGGACTCGACGGACGCCGCCGGGCTGCTCGATTACTGGTTCGACATCATGGACATTCCACGGTCGGAGTTCCCCGAGGATGTTGTGCTGAGCGAACTCGACGGGGCGAAGTTCTACGGCCCCTCGACGGAGATGACGCTCACAGAGACCGGTATCAGTTCCAGCGCCGACGGCTTCGGCATCACGTTCCACCGGGCGCGGTTCGACGACTGGCTCCGCGAACGGGCGACGGAAGCGGGCGCGGACTACCGCGTCGGCGTCAGCGTCACCGGCGTCGAGACCGACCTGAGGAGTTCGCCGCGACACACCGTCCGGCTGGCCAACGGCGAAGACATCGCCGCCGAGTACGTGATTCTCGCCGACGGCCCACAGCGGACTATCACCGGCGGCACGCTCGACCAGTTCCTCCCGGCCGGACAGACGATGGCCGACATCATGCCCTCGAACAAGGCGAACCACATCGCCTATCAGGAGCACCGACGGATGCCCGAGGAACTGTTCACGCCGGAGTTCATCGAGTTCTGGTGGGGCATCATGCCCGGCCACACGGCGTATCCGTGGATTTTCCCGAACGACGCCCCCGTCGCCCGCATCGGCCTCACGATGCCCATCGGGTTGGACATCGACGCCTACGACCGCAGCGAGTGGGACCTGCTCAGAGAGAGCGACGAGAGCATCCCGCAGGGCCGGCAGTACATCGAGCGACTGCTCGAACAGGAGTTCCAGGCGTACGATCTCGAGGACTTCCCGCTCGTCGAGGACCGCGGGAAATCGAAAGGGACGGAGACGTACCCCATCTCCTCGACCCGACCGATAGAGTCCCCGGTGGGTGCCGGCATCGCCGTGGCCGGCGGGGCAATGGGGACCACCTCGGCGTTCCACGAGGGCGGCGATCACGTCGCCGTTCGCACCGGGAAGATAGCCGGTCGCCTCGCCGCGAACGACCGCCTCGAACGGTACAACGACGCCTGGCACGACGCCATCGGCGACGAAATCCTCCGGAACGTTACCTTCGCGGACATGGTCCGGGACTGGCGGCCCGGCGACTGGGACCGGGCCTTTACCACCGCCAACGACCTGATGGACGCCCGTGGCATCAAGGCCGACGCGGCGCTCCGTGGCGGCCTCAACGGCATTAAGATGGTCCTCGGGTACAAGTGGGGGAAGTTCTCCTACCGCAACGGCAAGTACGTCCAACTGCGCGAGGACGACTACGCCGTCTGAACGTCACCCTTAGGTGTGCGACCGGCGAACTGCTAGTGCGTGCCTTCAATCCCCGGCTGAGACCCGTCACCGGGACGATGACGACCCGGAGAACCCGGGCACGCGACATGACCGCGGTTCATACCGCACTTGGTCGTCTATCGACGACCCGCCAGACGGTTGCACCGTCTGGGCGTTCGGTGATTACGCCATAATCACCCGCGCTCGCGGCTGACGCCGCTCGCGCAATCGGTCGCCGTATCCGGCGACCCGCCCGGCACGAGGGTTTGCCGGCTGACGTGGCACACCGCCGAGGATGATGCCGGACGTTAGTGTTCCGGGCGTACATTTCGAGTCTACTAGTGGCAACATTTGGCATAATACGGACGGACACACAGTGGCTCTGGTGTGTCATTGAGATGGATTCCTCCGTGATGACACCCTGTTAGCCGGATCTTCGGGAACCGTTGATAGTGGTATTCCCAACAGTAGGGCTGTCGAGTTGAGTCACATCTCTCAGATTTTCACAGTCTCGATAATGCGGCTGAGTGGCCACTATTTCCCGAGATTTGAAAATTTGCTCGGGGTGCGTTGTCTGTTTCCGCAGCCGATGTCTGTATGATAAAGATATTTGCAGTAACATTTAAATATAGATTGGTTGACATCATAGTTGTAGCTTAGATAATGTTCAGTAACAATCAGGATGGATCGGTTTCCGAGCGGCGTAGCTTCTTGAAAATGGTCGGTACAGCTGGTCTGACAGGCCTCGCTGGCTGTAGTGGGGACGGCGGTAGCGGCGACAGCGGTGGCGAGGATAGCGGTGGCGGCGAGAGTAGTGGCGGCGATAGCGGTGGTAGTGGCGGCAGTGGCGGCAGTACAAATTGGACAATTGGAACGTCAGGGCCGGAGACGGCGACTCACGCGTCGGGGGTAGCGATGGCACAGCTGCTCTCGGAAAAGTCCGACGACATCAGCATGAGCGCCCAGACGACCGGCGGGACCGCCGCAAACCCTCGGTTGATCGCTCAGGGAGACATCGATATCGCCCAGAGTACCGACTGGGCAGTCGCGCGCTCAAACAGCGGCGGAGACCCGTACGGGGAACCGGTCGGGAAGACGATGACGCAGGTGTTACCGTTCATGACTCTGGAGTACTACCTCGTCAGGCGGACTGACGATGCACTCGAAGGCATCGAGTCGGTGTCGGACATTCCCCAAGACGGGTCGGTCTCGATGGCGTTCGGTCAGCGCGGCGGGACGAACTACTTCGCGGGCCTTGACGGGTTCCGACTGTCCGGGATCGACAACGTCGAGGACAAGTACGACCTCCAGTCGATGAGCTGGGGAGACCAGGGGGCACAGTTCGCTGACGGCCGTCTCGATATGATGATGGTCTACGGAGTCAGCCGTGAAGTACTGACCGGGTGGGCGCAGGAGGCCGGCGCACAGGCCGACGTCGCGGTCGTCAACTGGGAGTTCGACGAGTCAGATTTAGCCAACTCCGATCTGCCCTACACGTACATCGAAACGCCGGCCGGCCTCTGGGACGGGCAGGACATTCGAATGGACTCCATTCCGGCAGTTGGCGTCGGCTATGAAACTATCTTCCCGGCCGAGGTATCTGAGGAGTTGGGCTATGAGTTCGTCCGTACCGTCATGGAGGACATCGACGCGGTCCGTGAGGCGAGTTCAGTGCTCTCTCGCGCCGGTCCGGACTTCGCGCAGGAATTCTTACTCCCCTCGCCGAACGCACCCGTCCATCCCGGCGCTGAGAAGTATTACAAGGAGCAGGACCTCTGGAAGGACGGACTGACCACACTTGAGGAGTATGAGGGGTAACGCGAGCGACCCGTCTCTCGTCCGCCCACCCCATCAACGCCAGCCATGACGGGGGAACACACAACCGGGAGCTGGGTCGACCCGTCCCGGGTACGCATGGCCAAGTACGGGTTCCTGATAGCCTTGGGAGTCGCCTCGACGGTCTATCACCTCTGGTTCACCCAGCTGTTCCCGTTCGAACAGGACCAACACAAGATCGCCCACCTCGGATTCATGCTCGTCGGGGCGGCTGTCCTCGCGTATACCCCCGAACCCGAGACGCGCCGGGAGCGGTTCGGAAACTACGCGACGCTATTTGAGGCCGCTCTCTCGGCCGTCGTCGCCGTCTACCTCTTTACGGCCTTCAACCGCATCGTCTACGAGCAACTCGGGATATACACCGACCTCGACTTGTTCATGGGGCTGTTGATCATCCTGCTGTTGTTGGATGTCTGCAGGCGGGTTTACGGTCCGATGCTGTCGCTGGTCGGCGTAGCTGGCCTTGTCTATGCGCTGTATGGCCCGTATTTCCCGGGTATTTTGAACCACAATGGAGTTCAGGCCGAACGACTGGTGCAGGGTCTGACAGTTGAGTTCGGCAGCGGCGTCTTCGGCGTCATTGTCGAGGTTTCGGGGACGTTTATTATTATCTTCATGATCCTCGCGGGGCTGTTGGAAGCGTACGGCGCGCTGGAGTATTTCGTCCAGGTCGGAACGCTGATCGGCAAACGGGTCCGGTCCGGATTGGCGCAGATGACGACGGTCGCGAGCATGGGTATGGGGTCGGTCAACGGCAGCGCGGCCGCCAACGCGGCGACGACGGGCGCGTTTACCATCCCGTTGCTCAAGCGTCACGGGCTCGATAGAGATACCGCAGCGGCCTACGAGGCGGTGGCCTCCAGCGGCGGCCAGATTATGCCACCGATCATGGGTGCAGCGGCATTCATAATGGCCGAGATCACCGGGACGAGCTACCTGAAGATTATCGTCGTCGGATTCCTGCCGGCACTCCTGTTCTACGGAACGGTCGCTATCGGTGTTCATCTGACAACCGTCAAAGAAGGGCTCACGAGCGAGATTGACGAGGAAGAACTGACCGACGTAGAGACGGTCGACAGGGATCGGAAAAACGCACTCGATAGGATCTTCGGCCGAACGACAACCGCTGTTTCCTTCGGCCAGATATCGGTTCGTAACCTGCTCGTCGAGGGGCTCGCGCTGTGGGTTCCGCTGGCCGTTCTCCTGTACGCACTGGTCGTTCTCCTGTACGATCCGCTGTACGCAGGGTTCCTCTCGATAATGTCCGCGTTCCCGGCCGCGTTCGTCCAGGGGATCTTTTTTCGCGATGGCTACGGAATCCGCGACTTCCTCGTGGACACTATGGACGGCCTGGGCCGCGGGATGGAAAACGCAGCCCCGATTGCGGTGTCACTGGGCGTCATGAACATCTTCGTCGGTGTATTGAACCTCACCGGATTCACGCAGGTGTTCGCTTCCAGCCTCGTTGAACTCTCGGGAGGCGTGCTTGCGCTGTTGCTCATGTTCGCGATGGTTGCCGCGCTTCTCTTTGGTCTCGGGATGCCAACCGTCGCAGCCTACATCACGGCCGTGCTACTGATCGCACCAGCACTGACCGAGGCCGGTATCGATCTACTCGCTGCGCACTTTTTCGTGTTCTACTTCGCGATTCTCTCGGCGCTGACGCCGCCGGTTGCCATCGCCTGCCTCGTCACGGCAAGGGTCGCAGGCGGGAACTTCTGGCGGACCGCCGGAAAGTCGCTCGTGCTCGGGGCGCCGCTGTTTGTTCTCCCGTACGTCTTCGTCGTCAACGACAGTCTGTTGTTCTGGTCAGTTCCCGCGACACCGATTACGTTCGTCGTCGTGGGAATCGGTCTCGTCGCCGCCGTGGCAGCCATTGTCAACTACTTCTCTGGCCAACTCAGGATTCCGAGTCGCGCCGGGCTACTGGTGGCTGCGGGAGCAGCGATGTTCGCTCCGCTGGCGCCGATGACCGCTGCCGTACAGACCGTCGCAACACTCACCATCTTCGCGTTGCTGTACATGGAGGTGAGATACGATTCCGGATCCGAAACCGGACAGTCCGAACAGGCCTCAGTCGACGACTGACCTGCCCGCCATAGGTCAGCCCGAGACGCTGACCGACACGGTATCGTTCCCAGATTCTAGGGTTTTAGCGGCCACTGGATCTGTCCGTCGCGTCGGCTCAGTTCGTATTTGAGCCAGCGGGCGAGTAGTTCGACGAAGGCCTGTTCGTCCTGTCTGAACGGCTCCGACCGGGGGTCACGAGCAACGAAACAGACCGTCCCGAACAGCTCACCGTCGACTTCGATTTTCGCACCGAGGTAACAGCCGATACCGTACCGCCGGTATGCAGGGTCGTCATCCAGATCTAGTCGCTCGGCGTTGTAGATAGAGAGTAGACCGTCGGATTCGACGGTTCGTCGGCAGTAGGTCTCGGAAAGCGATGTGATGTCGCCGGGGGCGGTGAGAGACGGTTCGCCGCTGGTAGCGATTATTTCATGCGTGCCCGCCTTGGGATCGATTGCGACGAGATGGCCCTGATCGACGGCAAGATACTCGACACCGAGTTCCAGTACGTCGACTAACCGCTGTTCGAACCGGCGATCCAAATCGTTCGTGACCTCGTAGAGTTTCTCTCGGTAGCGTTCGGCCGTCGCCTGTAGCCGCTCCCGTTCGATCTCCTCCGTGATGTCCTTGACCACTTTCGCAAAGCCACGGGAGTCGCCGTTTTCCCGGAGTTCAGTGATGGCCACATCTGCCCAGAACGTGCTCCCGTCCTTCCGAACGCGGAGCCCGCGGTCGGTGGCCTTGCCGCATTCCCCGGCTTCTCGCAGCAGTTGGTCGGGAATGCCGTCGGCCACCTGTTTCTCTGTGTGAAACGTCGAGAAGTGCTCGCCGAGGATATCAGATTCCTCGTACTGCATGAGCTGTTTCGCACCGGCGTTCCACGACTGGATGAGGCCGTCGGGGTCGAGCAGAAACATCGCGTAATTCTCGACCGCATCGACGAGTAGCCGGAACCGCTCGCGCTCGTGTCGCAGTTGTTTGTCGAGTTCTTCGCGGTCAGTCCGGTCACGGACTACGCAGACGGAGCCGTCATTTGCGATACTCGCGACGGTGTGCTCGCCGATGAACTGTGTCCCGTCGGCGCGTTCGAGCAGTGTCTCACCCGTCCACGTCCCGTTCTCGTTGACAGCCGGGAGTATTTCATCATCGACCGTTTTGAGGCTCTCTGCCGAGTGGATTTTCTGCCAGTGTTCGCCCAGAAGCTCGTCGCGCTCGTAGCCGAACGTGGCTGCGTAGGCGTCGTTCAAATAGGTGAACCGACCCTCGTCGTCCAGTGTGCTGATGCCGTCCCAGGCCGCGTTCATTGCGCGGTGACCACGCGTGACTTGCAGTTCGTCTCTGCGGGCTTCGACCGCGTTTTGCACCCTGTTCGCTAGCACCGTGTACTGGGACGTTCCCGGTTCCTTCTGGATATAGTCCGTGACACCTGCGGAGATTGCCTCGGCCGCGATCTCTTCGCTGCCCTTCCCAGTGTAGAGGATGAACGGAAGCTTCGGTGCGTCCTCGCGAATCCGTTCGAGGAACTCCAGCCCGTTCATGCCAGGCATATCGTAGTCGCTGATAATACAGTCATACGTGTCCTGCGGGCGGTCCGTGATGACCTCGTCGACCCGCATCGCGGTGTCGACGCTGAATGAATCCATGGCCCGCTCGAGATATGCCGCAGTTAGATCGGCAAAGTCCGGTTCGTCATCGATATGTAAGACGCGCACTGAACCAACCATCTGTTTGAATGTTGTACAAAAACGCTAATAAGACGTTTGTCATTTCAAAGTAATATCTCCGATTCAGGTTCTGCTACTGGGTAAAAAGTCGAGAGCGTGATAAAGTGTTAGTTCGGATATAACGCCACTGTAAGCCCCGTTTGAACTGTTTTAGGTTTCACACGATCATGAAAAAGACCAACTCCCTTGCGTGTGCAAGCCAGGCAACCAATCACATGATTTACAAACGTACTATAGTACGGGCCTGCTGGGGCAGGGGCCGGTCAGAACCCGCTGTTACTGAGGACACCCGCGGCGGACGAGAGTTCACCACTGAACTTCACGGTGACGTAGAGGCCAGTAAACAGCGTGGCGTTGTACGCGCCGTGGATGAGTGACGGAACGACGATGTTGTCTGTGTACTCGTAGGTTGCACCGAGGATGAGCGACGGAATGAGGAGGGCACACACCCCGACAAGTTTGCCCGTGACCGACCCGCCACTGAGGGCGGGGTAATGAATGCCGGCGAAGATGACGCTCGCGATGGCGACGCCCGAAATCGGGCCGAAGTAGTCCCGAATGCGGCCCTGAACGACCCCGCGGAACAGCAGTTCCTCGCCCGGACCGATGAGGAGGAACGAGGCGGGAATCAACAGGAGGAGGACATCGGGGTTCTCCATGCCGATCTCCGCGGCCTGATTGGTTGCCGTTTCGATGCCGAACATCGAGACGAGCGTTGTGATGATGACGGCTACTACCACGAGTCCGACCATCGCGCTGGCGTAGCCCAGCACGACGATGACGGCCTCGCGGAAACTCGGTACAGAAACACCGATAGTGAACGTCCCGGTGTCTGGCGGATACGAGATGAGTTCGCGGAGCTTCGACCTGATTACCGGCCTGAGCTTGATGTATGCGTACGCAATAGCCGGGAAGGCGATGCCCTGAATCGTTACCAGTCCAAGGACCAGCCTCTGTACTTGCGTTATCTGAACACCTGTGCCGAGTGACAGCGAAAAAGCGATGGTGAGGAGCAGGACCGAGCCGAACACAAGTCCTGTCCCACCCAGCCAGAGCGCCGACAAAAGCGTAAACCCGTACTGGAAGGCCTTCAGGGCCATTTGAAAGACTGGATCTTCCCGGGAATCCGTTGCCATACACTGCTTTGGTCGTGGCGATGTGTAAACAATTCGTTTGGTGTTGGTGTCGTGACTGCCGGCAGAGCCTCAGTCGATCCGCTCTCCGGCCGTCACCGCGGTGTCGAGCCAGTTCGACTCCGGCGGGAGCGGACAGGAGAAGGTGTCGCTATAGGCACAGAACGGCGAGTACGCGAGGTTGAAATCCAGCGTAATCTCGTCGCCGTCGCTCAGGTCGCGGTCGGGTTCCAGTTCCATGTATCGGCCGCCGTCGTAGCTCTGCTGTCCGGTGGTCTTGTCCCGGAACGGAACAAAGAGCGTCCGGGACTCGTCGGCGGCCTGCCGGAACGCGTGGAGTTCGCGGGACTCGCCGTCGAGGTCGAACGACAGCGTCGCGACGTGGAGATAGCGCACCGTTCGGTCGTCGCTCGTCTCCAGATCGACTGACTCCGGCGTCTCGTGGACCGTAACCGTCGCCTCGACCCGATAGTCGTGGTCCGGGTCGAAGTAGCTGAGTCCGTCGAAGTCGTCGCGGTCTTCCGGCGGAATCGGGGATTGGCGGTGCTCCGCGAAGAACCGGTCTTTCTCGTCCCGATTCGCTTGCAACTGTGTCTCCCAGTCTTTGGTGTCTTCGTCCATACAGAGACGGTGGCGGCCACGCAGTTTCAGTCCGGCGACTCGGCGACAGACGAGCGATATCGCAGCGTGAGGGAGTGGGTACCTTATTATACGCCTGGTCCAACTGGATAAATACACAGGGGTGTGTATGGAAGCGACGTTCTACGGTATTCTGGGGGTGGACCCAGATGCCACCGAGGAGACGATAGTCCGCGCCTACCGGGAACAGACGAAAGCGCATCACCCGGACGTGAGTGACGACCCCGCCGCGGGAGAACGGTTCAAGCGACTCACGCAGGCGAAGAACGTGCTCACGGACGAGGCCGAGCGAGCGCGATACGACCGGCTCGGTCACGACGCATACGTCAACAGGCACGTCGACAGCGGCGCGGACGGCGGAACAGCCACGGGCGGTGTCAGTGACATCGCACAGCAGTACGTCGACCAGCGGGTCGACACAGGGACGACGGGCGGGGCAACGGCGAAAGCGACACAGCGGCCCACCCAGACTCGTGGCGGAAGCACGGGCTACGGGACTGCCACAGAGTACTACAAGCCCGGCCAGCGAGTCCGGCCGACACAGCCGTCGGGAGTCGAGACGCTGCTCGATTCACTGCGACGTATCGGTCCGTGGCTATTCGTCCATCTGGCCCTGCTGGTCTGTACGATCATTGCCGCCGTGCTGCTCGCAGTCGGTGGCCTCACCGGGGACCTCTCGCCGGTTGTCGCCAGCGTCATGGCCGTCTCGATGGTGACGATATCGCTGGTCGTCTCAGCGACCCACATGCTCACACACATTTCAGGCTGACCGACGAGGTGTGGTTCGAGCGAGTGCAGTTGCGGCTAGCTGCGAGGCGAGCGACTTGCAGAACAGCCACACTCACGCTAGCGGTCGGAACCAGACAGCAGTGACGAGGACGGCCAACAGGAGATACGACCCGCGAATCAGCAGCATCGTCGCGGTTTCGGGGTCGCCTCGTTGGGCGATAGCCGCAACCGTCCCGAAGACGAGCGCAGCCGCCGCGGCGCTTGGCGGAACCCCGGGCAATGCCACGGACAGCCCGACAATTCCGAGGAGGCCCGCGCCGAACAGGCCGAACGCGAGCCGCCGAGCGCGTTGGTGGCCCAGGACGACGGCGACGGTCCGTTTCTGTATCGACCGGTCGTAGTCGTAGTCCTGCTCGTCGTCGATAATCTTGATGCCGGTCAACAGCAGGAGGAACACGGCCGCGAGACCGAGTGCTCGCGGTGTCAGCGTCGTCACCTGAGCGTAGTAGCCGCCTAGCAACGCCAGCGCGATGCCCGTCGGGTAGCCCATCGTCGCGCCGACGGGGTTCATGTCCAACTGCGGCGCGTGGGTGTACCCGATGACCCAGGTCGGAAGCGTCAACAGCGCCGCGCCGGGACCGACCAGCAGCCAGATGGCCGCCGTACAGAGCGCGAAGCCGAGGGCTGCGCCGATCAGCGCCATGCGACAGCCCGAACCAGTGAGCGGGTGGTCGTCGTCCTCGCCGCGGACGTGGAAATCGACGTAACCGTCCTTGACGTGAGCCGTGTAGACGGCGAAGAACATCGCACCCGCGTGGAGCGCGGCCACCGGCGGCCAGAACCCACCGGAGAGCAACCCACCGAACAGCGAGGTCGCGAGTGGTGGCAGCATAAACACCGGATGGACCTGCGAAGCAAGGGCACTCACGGCCGCGAACGGACCGGTTTCGTGTCGGGCGACTGCCATACGAACTCAAGGCACGGCTGTGGGAAAAATCCCCATCCGCGTTGTTTCGGTACTACCGCCAGTTCGACCGGTCCAGCACGAACCCCGAGATGTGCGAGGCCAATTCTCTGGCAGCCTGTTCGGTATCCGCGTGGAGTTCGCCGGACACCGGGCCGGCCTCGCCACCGACGCCCTCCGTCTCCGATATCGGGTCCGTGGTCGTCGGGTACGGTCGGCGGGACCGGACACGGTCACGAAGCGCCTGCACGGTGGCGTCCGAGAGCTCATACGACAGGTGCTGGAGGTCGTACCGGACGATGAACCCCCGCGTCGCGTCCCTGACGGCGAGGACCGGCTGCCCCCGGTCCCGACAGCGCTCCCAGATCTCGCGCTGGTGTTCCCGCGTGGCGTACACCGGCACGTTCGACGGGGCGAGGTGTTCCATTGCTCATTTGTAGGGACTGGAGGTGTATTATCTTTCGGCAGTGCCCGGCCAGCCGGTTTACCCGCGGTAGCCCGGTGCCACGCTGGTGAGTCACTGCGTTTCGCGTCCGCAGGCAGAAATGCCACGCAGGAAATGTTTAGGGGGAGGGCTGTGTCCACAGGAGTGCTATGGCAGATATCGAAGTCGAGAGTACGTGCGAGGAAGGATACACAGTAGAAAGCGTCATCAACGGCGAATGGGAGCTTATCGTCGACGCGCTGAGCGAGAACGGTCCGTCGCCGAACGAGGTGCTTGCCGCCGACTACGCCTCCTGTTACATCCCGGCGCTACGCGTCGCGGCTGACAAGTACGGGCACGAGGACATCGGCAGCGTCGACGTCGAGGTCGCCGCAGGTCTCGACGAGGACGACGACCTGGAGTACATCGACTTCCACGTCGAGGTCGAAGAGTCACTTGCCGACGAAGAGCAGGACATCGTGGAACTCGCTGAGGACATCTGCCACGTCCATTCGGCGCTGCAGGACGAACTGCACGCCGAAATCACCATCGAGTCCGGCGTCTGAGCAGGCAGGAACAGGGGCTGGCGTTTATTTTTCGCTGATAGTAGGCTTGTCGTCGTCACTCCGGGAACAGCAGTATGACTGAGGACGTGTTGTGATAGCCAGTGTAATCCTCGTCGGCCGAGCAGACTTCGCCGTAGGTTTCGAAGCCGGCGAAGGGCGCGTCGATAGCGCTGTGAATCGTGTCGACAGCGTCGTCGAAGTCGTCGCCGAGTATCATCGCACGGCAGGCACAGTCGTAGACGAACCCACCCGCGACGCTTCCGCCGCGGAGTTCATTGACAGCGTTGTTGGCGGCGTTCCGGACCGCATACACCTGGTCGGATTTATTGCTATGTGTCACCACCACTTCCGTTCCTTCGGAGACAGTGACAGCGAAGTCCAGCGGCCCCTCGGTGTCGGTTGTATGGCCCGGCCATCGGATGTTGTATCCCGTCGTCGAGATGAGTTTACTCTCGATGAAGGTCTTGATTCGGGAAGCGAGTCCGTCCGCGTCAGATTCTGGCTCCGACTCGATACCGAGCTCGTAGCGACCGAGCAACATGACAAGGTCTTCCGACCCTGCTTCCAACTCGTCGACATCGATATCGTACGTCTCCATCGCATCCTCCCGAATCGCGTCTCGCCAGGCCTCGAACGCAGGCCTGCCGTCGAGTTCGTACACGGTGCTTCCCTCTGCTCGGGTTACCGTCATCGCCTCGGAGATCGGTTCGTGGCCGTGGTTGACTGTCACCGGGAGCGGGTCCTCTGAGGCAATGAGCGCGAGGACGACGGCGTCCGTCTCCACGCGGTCGTTCCGGAAGACGTGGGTCTGCTGTAACTGGAGGTCGTCGCCCGCAGACCCCCCGACGACAGGCGTCTCCTCGTCGTCGAGGTACTGCTCGGTGAGTCGAGTGACTTTGTTTCCGATTCCGGCCATGCCGTCGTGAAGGTTGATGAGCGTTCGATGCGGGTACCCATCGACAGCAGGGTCCTCGCTCGCGGGGAGGTCGTGAACGGCTTCGAACAGACAGCGCTCGGGATCAGCGCTGAGTTCGGTCGAGAGGCTGGAGAAGAACCGCATCGAGTCCGACGAAACGACGCCGACTGTGACAGTTCCGTTCCCCGAACCGGCTTCAGTGAACTCTCCAGAGGACGAACAGCCCACGATTTCGGTATCTGAACCGACAACACTCCGAGCGCCCCACAGCACCGCCTCGTAATCGTATGTCGGGGAGCAGAAAATCTGACAGAAGTCCGGTTCGCTGGCCGAGATGGCGTCCATGGCTTCCCGTATGGCGTCCATAGCTGCGGCATCGCCAGAGTCCCCCGTCGCCTGCCCTGTCCCAAACTCAGTAGTCATTGAGATGCAAGTATATCGTGAGCTAACTTAACATATTGGAACCGTTTTGAAGACAATAAGACGTGGCAGTGGGTCGGCCGGAGACGTAACAGTCTGCCCAGAAACGGTGCTTTTTACCGTAGAACACCGCACGGAGCGGGAAACGCTCATACCGCCGGCCCGCAAACACCAGTCCATGAGCGATTCAAACTGGACCGACCGCATCGCCGGCGAACGGATGGCGGTCGACCAGCGGTTCAACGAACAGGTCAAAGCGTCGTCGTTCTCCAGCCAGCAGTGGGGGCTGGTGATGACTGCCGTCGAATTCGAGATCGAGAACCCGGGTGATCCGGACACCGCTCGAATCGTCGCCGATACCTCGAAGCTCTCCAGCGTCATGCCCGAGATGGAGCGGGTCGCCAACCAGGGTCCGATGGGCGGACCGGGCGGTGACCAGTCCGGGAGCTCGGGCGGCCTCCTCTCGGGCGTCAAGGACGCACTTGGACTGGGTGGGTCCAGTGGCGGTGACAAACAACAGGAAGAAGAAGCGGCACGCCTCGCACAGGCGTACGCCGAGCAGTTACAGGAGAAACTGGAGTCGAACGGGCGCTGGAAGTCCGTCTGCGAGCAGGCCCAGGGTTAGTACTCGTCGCCGCCGTGGAACAGCGTTAGCTCCTCGGCCTCGTAGATGTTGATGAGTTCCGTCACGATGTCGTCGTACGATTCGTCCTCGACGCGGAGGTCGTCGAGGCGGTCCACTGTCTCGGCGTCCAGTTCCACGGATGGCATACCCGAACCTTTCACTGGAACACACTTAATTCCCGCCCTCGCTCAAAAACGAACGCGAACAGTAGTAACAAATCAGAACCGAAAACTGTTAATGGTCGTTCTCGGTAGAAACACGACACATGCGACCACTGGGTGACTCACCGCTCGTACGGAACGACAAGACGCTCGTGCTGGCCCACGACCACGGGCTGGAACACGGTCCCAAGCAGTTCAGCGGCGTCGAGGAGCGCCTCGACCCGCGTGAGGTGTTCGAGATGGCGACCCACGACGCCGTGACGGCGCTGGCCGTCGGCAAGGGCCTCGCCGAGACGTACTACCCGAGCTACGAGGACGATGTGAACCTGCTGGCGAAGCTCAACGGCGGGTCGGACCTCTGGATGGGCGACCCGTACTCGCCACAGAACTGGTCGGTCGACTACGCCGCCGAACTCGGTGCCGACGCCATCGGGTACACTGTCTATCCGGGCGTCAACCGCGAGACCGACATGTTCGAGGACTTCCGCCCGGTGCAGGAGAACGCCCGCGACCACGACCTGCCGATTGCGATGTGGTCGTACCCGCGCGGACAGGCCATCAAGGAGCACCGCAGTCCGTCGACCATCGCCTACGCGGCCCGCATCGGCCTCGAACTCGGCGCGGACTTCACGAAGGTCAAGTATCCGCGTGACAAGGAGGCGATGGCCCACGCCGTCCGCTCGGCGGCCGACAACCGCGTCCTGCTCTCCGGTGGCTCGAAGACCTCCGACCGGGACTTCCTCGAACTCGTCGAGGACTGTATGGACGTCGGCGTCGCCGGCCTCGCCGTCGGCCGCAACGTCTGGCAGCGCGACGACCCCTACGACATCCTGGACAAGCTCGAAGGCGTCATCTTCGAGGACGCGACAGCTGACGACGTCCTGTAGGCCATGGACGAGGAGACGCGCCGAGCCGTCGCCGCGGCAGACGAAGCGTTGCCCGATAGCGACGCGCTTCCCGACGCTATCGACGCCGGTCGGGTCGTCTTCGGCTTCGACGGCTACCTCGACCGCGTCCGGGAGGTCGTCGCGGACCGCATCGACCCAGAGAGCCACGAGCGCCTCGCCACGCTGGAGGGGTTCGGCGACCGCATCGACCGCTCCGTCGCCGCCGACAGCTCGCTCTCCTTCGAGTGGCTCCAGCAGGGGAGCCGGACCGGCGGCCACACCAGCCACCTCGCGCGGGCCTTCGGCGGCTGGTCGTTCGACCCCGTGATGGTCGGGATGTACGGTGACCCGGTCCACGACGCCTTCGAGGCGGAGTTCGGCGAGTACGACCTCCACTCAATCGGCGAGCCCGGCGTCACCGACGCCGTCGAGTTCGACGACGGGAAGCTCATGCTCACCGAGATCGGCGACACGATGTCGCTGGACTGGGCCGAACTCGACGCGGCCTTCGGCCACGACCGACTGGCCGGGAAGCTCGACGGCGCGAGTCTGTTAGGGACTGGCTACTGGTCCGAGACGCCGGACTTGCCGACGGTCTTCGACGGGCTCCGTGACCTGTGGGGCGATATCGACGACCCGCCCGAAACAGTGCTTGTCGACCCCGGCGACGTGCGAAAGCTCGACGCCGACCGGCTGCGCGCCGGCCGGGAGGCCATCGGGCGGCTGGACGAGGTGACTGATGTGGTGATCTCCTCGAACCGTGCCGAAACGGGTGTCCTCGCGGACGCCTACGCCGGCGACGCCGAGCGGTCGTTCGCCGGCGACGCCGAGCGGTCGTTCGCCGACGACGCCGAGGCAGTGTTCGAGGCGCTGGAACCGACCTGGTTCGTCGGCCACGGCGTCGAGCGGTCGGTCGCCGTCTCCGGGGACGGTACCGATAGCGTCGCCGTCCCGGCCGTCCCGGACCCGAAACTGACGACCAGTTCCGGCGACCACTTCAACGCCGGGCTGGGGCTCGCGCTCATCGCCGGCCTCCCGCCGGCGGCCGCCGTCGTCGTCGGCAACGCCGTCGCCGGCTACTTCGTCCGGACCGCGGACCAGCCGTCGCTGGCCGACGTGCGTGCGTTCGTCGACGACTACCTCAAAAAGTTCTGAGTTGCTGTCTCCGCGTTCTACGAATCTTTTGTGCCCGCTACAGCCCTCGGACCGTCACGCCATCCCGGAGCGAGTCGATATCGCCCAGGTCGGGAACGGCCGTGCCGGCCTGCTGGACGACCTGCGAGGAGACGGCCACGCCGGTCCGGAGCGCCGTCTCGTCGTCCGCGCCGGCTTCCCAGGCGCTCAGGACGCCCGAAAGGAGCGCGTCGCCGGCCCCGACGGTGTCGACGACGTCGATGTCCAGCGCTTCGGCGTACAGGTTGCCCGCGTCGCCGACGAGGACAGCGCCGTCCGCGCCGAGAGAGGCCAGCACGCGGTCGAAGCCCCGCTCCCGGAACTTCTCCGCCGCGTCCGCACACCCCTCGACCGTGGAGACATCGGCCCCGGTTGCATCGCCGAGCTCGTCGCGGTTCGGCTTACAGAGTCCGTACTGGGCGTCGAGTTCCCGGAGGACGTCGCCACCGGTGTCGACGATTGTCTCCCAGTCGCCGCCGGTCGCGATGCGGTCGATAGCGTCGGGGGACAGCCCCGGCGGCAGGCTCCCACCGACGAGCACGCGGTCGGGGGACTGCGCTCGCACCCGTTCGAGCAGCGAGTCGACGACCGACTCGCCGACGGTCGGCCCGGCCTGGTTCAGTTTGTACTCCTCCGCGGCCGCGATAGCGGTGGTGTTGAGACGCGTCGTTCCGTCCACGTCGACGAAGGCCGTCTCGACGCCGTCGCCCTGCAGGGTCTCTCTGATGAACGACCCGGTGAACCCGCCCAGCAGTCCCGTCGCGACGCAGGGGCGGTCCATGGCCGTGAGCAACTGCGCGGCGTTGATGCCCTTCCCGCCCGCGTCGAACTGCGCCTCGTCGGCCCGCATCACACGGTCGGGAGCCATCTGCTCGTCGAACTGAATCGTCTGGTCGACGGCGGGGTTGTAGGTGACGGTGACGATCATGTGCTGACCTCCTCGACGGTCACGTCGGCGTCCGCGAGTGCCGTGGCGAGCGCCCCTGACGGGCTGGCGTCAGTGACCAGCAGGTCGACCTGGTCCAGATCGGCGAAGCTGACGAAGCTCCGGTCGCCGAACTTCGACGCGTCGGCGACCAGCACGACCCGGCGGGCGCGCTCGACCATGATCTCCTTGACGGCCGCCTCGTCTTCATTTGGCGTCGACAGCCCGGCGGCGCTGTCGAGGGCGTTCGTCCCCAGAAACAACAGGTCGAAGTTCATTCGCCCGATGGCTCGCTCGGCCATCGGGCCGACGAGCGCCCGGGTCCGCGGTCGGAGACTTCCACCGGTGAGTTTCGCATCGACGTCTCGCTCGGCCACTTCGGTGGCGAGTTCCGGCATATTCGTCGCCGCGACGTAGTCGGTGTCCGGAATCGCACGAGCGACTTCCATCGTCGTCGAGCCCGCATCGAAACAGACCACATGGCCCTCACGGACTTCCTGTGCGGCTCGCTCGCCGATGGCCTGTTTCTCCGCGTAGTGGTCAACCTCGCGCTGGCCGTACGGTCGTTCTGTCCCGGCGGAGGACGCCGGTACTGCGCCGCCGTGGGACCGCTTGATGCGGCCTTGCGACTCCAGGTCCCGGAGGTCACGGCGGATCGTCGCCTTCGAAAACTCGAGTTCCGCGGCCAATTCCGACACTGAACAGCCGTCTCGCTCTGTCACCAACTGGACGATAGTGCGCTTTCGCTCGGCCGGGAGCATTCTCTCTGCTGTGATTGTTTCGCTTCGGTTTTACCTCTTTCTATCGGACCGTGCTTGTTTCTGCCCGGATAGAACGCGAGAAAACTGCCTACAGCTCGTCGATTACCGCGGCGGTCACGTCCTCAGTGGATGCGTCGCCGCCCAGATCCGGCGTTCGGGGACCCGAGTCGAGCACGGACTCGACGGCCGACCGGACAGCATCGCCCTGCTCGTCGTATCCGAGGTGGTCGAGCAGCATCGCGGCGGAGAGAATCATCGCCGAGGGGTTTGCGATACCCTCGCCGGCGATGTCCGGCGCGGAGCCGTGGACCGGCTCGAACAGCGCGTTCTCCTCGCCGATGTTGGCCGACGGCAGCAGACCGAGGCCGCCGACGAGGCCAGCGGCGAGGTCCGACAGCATGTCGCCGGCGAGGTTCGGACAGATGACGACGCCGTAGTCCTGCGGGTTCATCACGAGGTGCATCGCGAGCGCGTCCATCAGCGCGGTGTCGTAGGACGCGTCCCGGTCCTCGCCGACCGCCGAGGCCGTATCGAGGAACAGGCCGTCCGTGGTGCGCATGACGTTGGCTTTGTGGGCAATCGTCACATCGTCGTACCCGTTCCCCTTCGCGTAGCTGAAGCCGTACTCGGCGATTTTCTCGGAAGCGTCCTCGGTGATGACCCGGGTGCAGGTGGTGACGCCCTCGGAGATTTCGCTCTCGATGCCCTTGTAGACGCCCTCGGTGTTCTCCCGGATGAACACGATATCGGTGTCGGGCTGGACGGCGTCGAGCCCCGGATACGAGCGGGCCGGGCGGACGTTGGCAAAGGAGCCGACGACCTGCCGGAGGGGCAAGATGACGTCGGCCGCCGTCTCGCCGGCCGCGCCGAACAGCGTCGCGTCGGCGTCGGCCGCCAGATCGCGCGTTTCTTCGGGCAGCGCCTCGCCGGTTTCTGCCTTCACTGCGTCGCCGGCCGCACCTTCGACGAAGTCGAAGTCGACGGCGTCGATGGCCTCAAGCACTTCGACCGCGGCGGGTGTGACCTCCTGTCCGATCCCGTCGCCGGGAATAACGGCTATCTCGTGTGTCATAGCAGGAGGCACGTAGTCGGCCGGTGAAAGTGGTTCGGTTCGCCGTCTCACACGTAGCGCTCGGGCGGTGGCAGCGTCCGTCGAGCGGGAGTTTCCGGAGCGGATCCGAAGCGGTTGACTCCGGGGTCCGCCATACTCGTGGAACGCGTCAGCGGTGGACCGTCTCGACACGGCGAGCCAGAGGGTGACTCTGGGTCGAGACAGGGATGGCAGCGCGGTGGCACGGCTCCCCAGCGAGCGCATCGAACTGGTGGAGGGCCGAAGCGACGGGAACAGCGCGTCGCCAGGGACCGTGCGCACCCGAGTATTGTGGTGGTTAATATGTATTTACTACCACAATACTATGGAAACTACTGATACCATAGATACTACAGATACAAAAAATACAATCAATACTATCGGTCCAGCAGGGACCACTGCTGTCGAAGCAACGATACCAAGCGCCGGTCACGGCAGAGGGTGGCTTAGCTCAGAGTTTGTGTCGGAAGGC
Organism: Haloarcula sp. K1; assembly: GCF_001647155.1. NCBI lineage: Archaea > Methanobacteriati > Methanobacteriota > Halobacteria > Halobacteriales > Haloarculaceae > Haloarcula > Haloarcula sp. K1. The sequence goes on along the minus strand of NZ_LRHL01000042.1, from coordinate 99,095 downwards.
GTGGAGGACGTTCTGCCCGGTTTCGGTCAGTTCGACCTGTTTCGTCCGGCCGACATCGCTGACCGCGATGTACCCGTCTTCGACCAGCGGGTCGACGATGTTGGCGTTCAACAGCGCGAACTTCGCCTTCTCGTTTGCCGGGTCCGCGTCGTCGATGAACGAAAGCCCGGCGTCCTCGGCGAACCCGATGAGGTCTGACTTCTTGGCGGTGTAGGTGTCCGTGTTCGTCCGCTTGAGATAGTCCAGTACTGCGACCTGATCGCGGGAGATGGCTTCGATGGGGTACGACGGGAGGACCTCCGCGCGCTCCATCCCGCGAGTGAGTGGCTCCGCTGAAATCGGCGGGACGTGTTCCTCGGGATGGACGTAGTAGGCCGTCGCCGCCGTCGCCATACACGCGATGGCGCTTCCGATGGCCGCTACTTTCGGCCCGCTGGAGACGTTGACGCGCACGATATCTTCCGGATGGTCGGCGGTCAGCGTCGTCACGACCGCCAGCACGTCGTAGAGGTCATGTAGATCCGCGCAGTGCAGGTCGACACTGACGCCGTTGGCGTCCAGTTCTTCGACGAGCGCCTGCTGGTACGGCGTCAGCCGTGACGGCTCCGTCGTCGCTGTGAGGAGGTACACGTCGTCAGCGTTGTGCTGGTGAATCGGTTCGGCGATCCGGTCGCGTTCGTGCCCCAGCGGCGCGATGTGTATCTCCCGAATCTGGTCCATGCAGGAAGAACGCGCCCCGCACAGCTATTGGTCTTGCCATCTCCGGGACAGACCTCTCCTGTGGCACGACCGTCGGATTACCGACCTGGCCGTGAACGGAAAATGATCGCGCTGCGCTCACGGCACTGCCGTTCGCGCGTTCGAGGTCGCAAGCGACCTCGCTAGTCGTCCGCTTCGATATCCGACCGCGTCTGGTCGAGGTACGGCAACTGCGAGGCCGTCTCCTCGATAGCGTTCCGGTTGGCCTTCATCAGCGCCGTCGTGTCCCAGTTGCCCTCGACGAGGGCCTCACGCTGGGCGCGGTCGACGCTGACGTTGATCTCGTTGTCGCCGTAGGTGACTGTCTCCGCCCGCACGTCGACCTCAATCTCGCCGTCGGGGTTGTCATCAACCCATTGCTGGAGCGCGTTGATCGTCTCGTGGTCGGCAGTGACCGTCGGGATGCCAAGCGCCAGACAGTTCCCGGCGAAAATCTCGGCGAAGCCCTCACCGATGATCGCGTCGATGCCCCATCGCATCAGGGCCTGGGGCGCGTGTTCGCGCGAGGAGCCACAGCCGAAGTTGTTGTTGACGACCATCACGTTCGAGTCCTGAAACCGCTCCTCGTTGAACGGGTGGTCCTTCTCGTTGTCCTCGTCGTCGAACCGCAGGTCGAAGAAGGCGAACTCGCCCAGCCCGTCGAAGGTGACGACCTTCATGAACCGCGCCGGGATGATCTGGTCCGTGTCGATGTCGTTCCCGCGAATCGGGATGCCAGACCCCTCGACGTAATCGACCGACGGGATGTCTTCAGTGGGGTCACTCATGCCAGAGCCACCTCCTCTAGGTCGCGCACGTCAGACACCTCGCCGGTGATGGCCGCAGCGGCCACCATCCGTGGGTTCATCAGGACGGTCCGGCCGTCCTTGCTGCCCTGCCGGCCGACGAAGTTCCGGTTGGAGGAGGAGGCACAGGCCTCGTCGCCCTCCAGTTGGTCCTCGTTCATGCCCAGACACATCGAACAGCCGGCGTTTCGCCACTCGAAGCCGGCTTCCTCGAAGATGTCCTTCAGGCCTTCTTCCTCGGCGGCGCGCTGGACGCGCTGGCTGCCGGGGACGACGAACGCTCGCACGTCGTCGGCGACTTCGCGGCCCTTGACGATGCGGGCCGCCCGTCGCAGGTCAGGCAGCCGAGCGTTGGTACAGGAGCCAAGGAAGGCAACGTCGATGTCGTAGCCCTCCATCGTCTCGCCGGGCTCGACGCGCATGTGTTCCTGAGCGCGACGGGCGGTGTCGACCTTGTCGTCGGCCAAGTCCTCGGGCTCTGGAATCGGATCGTCGATGCCGATGCCCTGACCGGGCGTGGTTCCCCATGTGACGACGGGGTCCAGTTCGCTCGCGTCGATCTCGACGACGTCGTCGTATTCGGCGTCGTCGTCCGAGCGGATGGACTCCCAGTACGGCTTGAGTTCCTCGAACTTCTCGGGGTGCTCCTGGAAGTAGTCCGTGCCTTCGAGCCACTCGTAGGTGGTCTCGTCGGGGTTGACGTAGCCCGCGCGAGCGCCGCCCTCGATGGACATGTTACAGATGGACATCCGGCCTTCCATGTCGAGGTTCTCGATGGTCTCGCCGGCGTACTCGTACACGTAACCGACGCCCCCCTCGGTCCCGAGCCGGCGGATAATTTCGAGGATGATGTCCTTTGCCTCGACGCCCTCGTCGAGTTCGCCGGTGACCTCGATCTTGCGGACCTTCTGTTTCTCCATCGCGATGGTCTGGGTCGCCAGTACGTCGCGGATCTGGCTCGTCCCGATACCGAACGCGAGCGCGCCGAACGCGCCGTGGGTCGAGGTGTGGCTGTCACCACAGACGATGGTCTTGCCGGGCTGGGTGATACCCTGCTCCGGGCCGATGACGTGGACGATACCCTGGTCGCCCGTCGTTGGGTCAGAGAACTGGATACCGGCGTCCCGGACGTTCTCTTCGAGTTCGGCCATCATCGTCTCGGCCGCGTCGTCGCTGTAGGGCCGGTCCTGATTGGCGGTCGGCACGATGTGGTCGACCGTCGCGTGAGTCAGGTCCGGGCGTGCGACCTCAAGCCCGCGCTCTTTGAGCATCCCGAAGGCCTGCGGGCTGGTAACCTCGTGGATGAGGTGCAGCCCGACGAACAGCTGGTCCTGGCCGTTCGGCAGGGTCGTGACCTTGTGCTGGTCCCATACCTTGTCGTACAGCGTTCCCTGGCTCATACTGTCTCGTCCCGTCCTTCCGTTCCGCGCTCGTACGCCCGAGTGACACCCTCGTCGGGTGCTTCGTGGTCGATGTCCTCCATCGTCTCGTCAGTCTCCTCCTCCGCGTCGCGTTCGCCGCCGTCGGCGGCCACGACCGGGCCGCGGCGAAACACCGCGCCGAAGGTCCCGTTCGTCTCGGGGTGGGTGTGCTCGATGCTGCCCATCGTCGTACGCGATTCGCTCTGTTCGCCGTCCATCGTATCCGTGTGTTCCTTAGTCATCTGCTGGGGCTTCTGTCTTCTCTGCGTCGGCGTCCTCTCCCCACGCGAACAGGTCGCGCAGGTTCTCGCCGACGGCTTCGATCTGGTGGTTCTGTTCTGCGTCGCGGTACTGCTTGTAGGCGGGCCGGTTGGCCTGGTTCTCGTTGATCCACTCGCGAGCGAACTCGCCGTTCTGGATCTCTTCGAGGATTTTCTCCATCCCTTCGCGGTCGATGACCTCTTCACCGCGGGTGAGACCGCCGTACTCGGCGGTATCGGAGACGGAGTTCCACATGCCCATGTGGCCGCCCTCGTACATGAGGTCGACAATGAGCTTCAGCTCGTTCAGACACTCGAAGTAGGCCATCTCCGGCGCGTAGCCGGCGTCGACCAGCGTCTCGAAGCCGGCCTTGACCATCTCGGTGACGCCGCCACAGAGGACAGCCTGCTCGCCGAAGAGGTCCGTCTCGACCTCTTCCTGGAAGGAGGTCTCGATGACGCCAGCGCGGGTACAGCCGATGCCCTTCGCGTAGGCCAGCGACTCTTGCTTGGCGTTGCCGGTCGCGTCCTGATAGACCGCGATGAGACCGGGCGTCCCCTCGCCGCGCTCGTAGGTCCGGCGCACGAGGTGGCCGGGCGACTTCGGCGCGACCATCGTCACGTCGACATCCTCCGGCGGTTCGATCTGGCCGTAGTGGATGTTGAAGCCGTGTGCGAACTGGAGCGTGTCTCCGGCGTCCAGTTCGTCCTCGATGGCCTCGTAGACGGCCGGCTGAATCGTGTCCGGGACGAGCATCACGACGCGGTCCGCCTCGGCAGCGGCCACGTCGGGCGTCTCGACGCGGAGACCCGCGTCCTCGGCGTCCGCCCAAGACGACGAGTCCTCGCGGAGGCCGACAATTACGTCGACGCCGGACTCGTGGAGGTTCAGCGCGTGGGCATGGCCCTGTGAGCCGTAGCCCAGCACGGCTACGGTCTCATTGTCGATAGTCGATACGTCAGCGTCCTCGTCGTAGTAGACTGTTGTGGTAAGTTCGTCAGACATCTTTCTCTAGTGTTTTCGGGCCGCGTTCCAGTGCGGCGGCCCCGGTTCGCACGATCTCCTGCACATCGAACTGCTTGAACGCCTCGATGGCGGCGTCGATCTTCTGCTTGCTGCCCGTGATCTCGACGGTGACCGAGTCGGTCGACGCGTCGACGGCCTGGCCGTCGTACATGTCGGCAACGGCGTTGACGTCGTCTGGCTTCTCGCCGCTGACTTTCACCAGTGCGAGCTCCCGACGGACGGCCTCGCCTTCGAGTTCCCTGACCGAGACGACGGGCACGAGCTTCCGCAGTTGCTTTTTCGCCTGATCGATTCCCGGTTCCGGCTCCTCGATGAGAATCGTCATCCGGGCTGTGTCGTCGTCGACTGTTGGCCCGACGGTCAGGCTTTCGATGTTGAACTGCCGTCGGCTGAACAGCGCCGACACCTCCGAAAGCACGCCCGGCCGGTGTTTGACCAGCGCGGACAGCACCGCCTGTCGCGGCTCGTGTGTCACTTCGGCCTCGGGGTCGACGCGGATGCCCTGCGTGTTGCGTCGGCCCTTCGGGCGCATCCGTTCGTCCGGCGCGGGGCCTGGCATTCCTCCAGTCATTGTTAGATCATGTCCAGATGGTCTTCGTTGAGCGCGAACAGGCCGTTGTCACCGCCGCTGGGGACCATCGGGAAGACGTTCTCCCCGGGGTCGATGTGAGCGTCGATGACGCTCGGGCCGTCGTAGTCGCGTGCTTCCTGTATCGTCTCCTCGACGTTCTCGTAGGATTCGAGCGTGAACCCGCGTGCGCCGAAGGCTTCGGCGAGTTTGTCGAACTGCGGGATCCACGGGTACTCGGAGGCCATCCGGCGGCCTTCGTAGAAGCCGTCCTGCCACTGGCGGACCATCCCGACCGCCTCGTTGTTGAGGACGACGTAGGTGATGTCCAGTTGCTCGCGCACCGCAACAGAGAGCCCCTGCACGGTCATCAGGAACGAGCCGTCGCCGTCAAAGCAGACGACTTCCTGATCCGGCGCAGCGAGTTTCGCGCCGATGGCGGCGGGCACGCCGTAGCCCATCGTGCCAAGGCCGTGGGAAGACACCCACGTCCGGGGCTCGGTGTACTCCCAGAACTGGGAGGCCCACATCTGGTGCTGGCCGACGCCGGTACAGACAATAGTGTCGTCCGGCGTCATCTCCGAGAACTGCTCGACGACGTACTGCGGCTTCAGCGGCTCGTCGTCGGGCGTGTCGTAGTCCATCGGGTACTCATCTTTCCAGGTCTGGCACTGGTCGCGCCACTCGTCGGCGTCCGGCGCACGCGGCATCGCGTCGAACAGCTGCCGGAGCACGTTCCGGGCGTCTCCGATGAGTGGGTAGTCAGCGTAGACGTTCTTGCTGATTTCGGCCGGGTCGATGTCGACGTGGATGACCTCCGCGTCGGGGGCGAAGGAGTCGACGCCGCCGGTCAGGCGGTCGTCGAAGCGCGTCCCGATGGCCAGCATGCAGTCGGTGTTGCTAATCGCCATGTTGGCGTAGCCGGTGCCGTGCATCCCGGCCCACTCAAGCGAGAGTTCGTGGTCCTCGGGGAAGCTCCCGATGCCGGGCATCGTCGTGATAACCGGGATCTCGTACTCCTTGGCGAACTCCCGGAGCGCGCTCGACGCGTTCGCCTTGATGACGCCGCCGCCCGAGAGGATGACCGGACGGTCGGCCTCGGCCAGCGCCTCGACGGCCTCCTGGACGTCCTCGTCGTCGGCTTCCTCGGGCACCTCGTAGGTATCCGGCGTCTCCGGCCTGCCGGGTTCGACCTCGGTTTCGCCCTGGGTCACGTCCTTTGGCAGGTCGACCAGCGTCGGTCCCTGCCGGCCGGCGTCAGCGAGCGCGAACGCTTCGCTGACGTCGTCGCCGACGGTGTCGGAGTCGGCGGCGAAGTAGCTCTCCTTCGTGATCGGCTGGGTGATGCCGACCGTGTCCGTCTCCTGGAAGGCGTCGTTGCCGACGAACTCCGTCGGGACCTGGCCGGTTAGTGCGATGACGGGGTCCGAGTCCATGTTGGCGTCGGCGATGCCGGTCACGAGGTTCGTCGCACCGGGGCCGGAGGTGGCGAAACAGACGCCGGGGTCGCCGGTGACGATTCCGTACGCGTCCGCCGCGTGTGAGGCCCCCTGTTCGTGGGCCATCGTGACGTGGTTGATGTCGGAGTCGTACAGCGCGTCGTAGACGGGCATGATCGCGCCGCCCTGGACGCCGAAGACGTAGTCTGTCCCGGCGTTTTCAAGCGCACGGATGACCGATTGCGCGCCCGTCGTGACCGGCTCCTGTTCTGTTTCTGACTCCGTTTCTTCCGCTTCCTTGGGGACGGATGCACGTTCGCTCATCGTGTCATCCCTCCGTCTGTTCGTGTTCGGGGTCGATACCGCGGTGATGTGTATGCTGCGTGCATGACTGGTGACTCTGTGGTGTTCAGGCGAATCGATTCGGCCGGGGGTGAAAATGTGAAATGAGGGGCTATAGTGCCCCTACAATACGCACGCCGAGAATAGCGGTCGCGGTGCTGGCGGGTGGTCGAACCTGACGCCCAGCAGCCGCGGTCATCACATCCAAATGCAGTTCGTCCCGAATAATAAACGTTCTGTGATAGCTGTTGGCGGACAGCCACTCGGAACCGGGTACTCACCGGTAGCTGCTCACTCGTAGTGACGGCCGGAAGCGAGGTCATCGGCCTACGCCCGGACCTCCTCGCTTTCCTCGGTCACGCCGATCTCCTCGGCGAACCGTTCGAGCACCGACATGGTGACCTGTTCCTCCGCGCCGTACTCCTTGACGCGGCGGGTCACTTCTCTGACCTCCGCCTCGGTCGGGTCGTAGCCCGCGTCGACGAGCCGTTCCCGGACCGAGTGGGCCCCGGTGTGCTTGCCGAGCACGAGTTCGCGGGTGGCCCCGACCATCTCGGGGGTCATGACGCCCGGCTCGAACGTGTCGGAGTTCTCGATGACACCGGCGGCGTGGATACCGCTCTCGTGGGAGAAGGCGTTGCGCCCGACGACGGGCTTGTTCGCCGGCACCCCGATGTCGGACTTCTCCTCGACGATCCGCGACAGCTCCGTGATGCGGGTGGTGTCGATTCCGGTGTCGACGTCGTACAGCGACTCCAGCGCCATCACGACCTCTTCGTAGGCCGCGTTGCCGGCGCGTTCGCCGATGCCGTTGACCGACACCTGCGCCTGACTGGCTCCGGCCTCGAAGCCGGAGATGGCGTTGGCTGACGCCAGTCCGAAGTCGTCGTGCGTGTGCACGTCGATGTAGGCGTCGGTGCAGTCGTCGACGATCTCGATAAGGTCGTAGAACCGCCGCGGCGTGGCGACCCCACAAGTGTCCGGAATGTTGATCCAGTCCGCCCCCGCCGCGGACGTGGCCTCGATGACTTCGACGAGGAAGTCCTCGTCAGTCCGAGTCGCGTCCATCGGGGAGAACATGCACTCGACGCCCGCGTCTTTGATCATCTCGACACAGTCGACTGCAGTGTCGAGTGCCTCCTGACGGGTCGCATGCATGGAATCCTGCAACTGTACGTCCGACGTCGAGACGAAGGTGTGGACCATGTCCACACCAGAATCCAGAGCCGCCTCGATGTCTTTCTCGACCACACGCGCCAGTCCGCAGGTCGTCACTCGCGTGGACTCGGCGATGTCGCGCACTGCCTCGAACTCTGCATCGGAGTTGACGGGGAACCCGGCCTCGATGACGTGGGTGCCCATCTCGTCGAGCAGCGCAGCTATCTCGCGTTTGTCCTCGTAGTTGAACGACGTACGTGGTGACTGCTCACCATCGCGCAGCGTGGTGTCGAAAATCCGTGCGTCTGTTATCTCAGACGTGGAATCCAGTGTGCCCTGGAAGAACTCGATCCGCCGGAGATTCCGACGTGCCCTCGTTGTTGGACATAAGCACCCGTAACTGGATGCTTCCACTATTTATACTTGTCCATAGGGCGGTGATATGTGCACACGACACACGGTCACGACCGCCGCCGGTGCGACTGCCGCGCGTCAGACGGTTTGGGGAGGATTTTTGCTCCGTCCGCGCATGGATGTGGCTATGAGCGATTTCGAGGGGCTGGACCTGCAGGCCGTGGAGGACCAGATGGACGAGGACCGTGACGGGGCCGGCAGCAACCGCGTCGTGCTGGGCGTCCTCGACGGGTCGGAACCGCCCGAGCAGTGGATCAACACCATCGAAAACGGGTCGGTCCTGGTTCTCAACGTCGAAGGCGACCTGAACGAACTCGCCGCCGGGTTCGCCCGGCCGGTCCGGGAGGCCGGCGGCGAACTGATGCACTTCCGCGGCTTTCTGATTGTGACGCCGCCGGGCGTCAGTATCGACTCCGAGCGGCTGGATTGAGCCGCAGAACGCGCTGTGGCCTCTGGACAGCCCTATTCTGGGCGATACGGTTCTATGGGAAATAGCGGGAGGAACGGTTTTCCTGACGCCGCAATATCTGGCCAGGCCGCTCACGGAGGGAGAAATCGCTGCAGCAGTCCATGCCACACGCGGATACCCCGGTCCCACGCTTGCCAGTAGGTGTCGAAGAACCGGGGCGAACCCCTGTCAGTGTGGCTCGGTCGGGTCGTGATCTGGGCGTGGCAGTCCGGACAGCGGTAGTGCGTGCCGCCGTGGTGCTCGACCACCATCCAGTCGCCGTCGTACCTGCTCCGGTGCCCACAGTCCGGACAGAACAGCGTCGCCTTCGCAGGGGCTTCCTGTTCGGCCCGGGAGTCAGTCGGGGACATCCTCGGGTGAAACGTGGCCGCCGACACGAAAAGAACCTGCCTATGAGGTGTCTATACAGCTACTAATACGGGGGTAGTCATTATATTCGCTTCCGGCGGATTCACCCCCGGTACCACTGGTCCGCTACGCCGACACCGGCGGTTGTCTACGCCGACACCAGCGTCAGGTAGTGGCCGTCCCGGTCCCTGATTCGGACGCCGTCCTCGACCGAGGTGACCGAAAGCGCGTCGTCAGCGACTTCTCTGGCCGTCGATTTCGGGTCTTCGACGACGACGCCGAAGTCGACGTGAACCCCGCCACGGGCGTCGGCGATACCGAGCCGTGGCGACCACAGTTCCAGGTCGAGCTCGCCCGTCGAGAGCCTGACCCGGCCCTCTTCGCGGCCGTCATCGACCAGTTCGAACCCCAATGTGGTGTAAAATTCTACTGCCGAGGACAGGTCCTCGACTTCGAGGACGAGTTCGAACAGTCCAGTAACGCCAGTCCCATCAACCGCCCGCTCACCAAGTTCCACGCAGTTGCCCTGTGGGTCGTAGAAGTACAGCGAGCGCGCGTCTCCGAAGGTGTGTTCGACCAGATCGAAGCGCTCGTCGAGTCGGTCGTACCAGTCATCGTACTCCCGCTCGGGAATTGTGAGCGCGTAATGTGTGTGGAGCCCGCCGCGCGGAACCGTCCCCGGCGCGCGGAGCCTGAGTTCGGTGTCGCCGGCCGCGAGCACGGCCTCGTCGGGAGCCTCTGAGAGTACGTCGAGTTCCAGAAAGGCCTCGTAGAACGCTGTTGCACGGTCCGGATACTTCACCTCCAGTGTGAGCCAGGCGGGCGAGGAGAGCATATCGGTGCTTCGGCCGCCACCGACAAAGCCGCTGTGGACGACGTTTCGAAGGCGAAACAACCCCAGCACGCGAGTTTCCCGTTCTCGACCATTTATTCACGTCAGGCCCGTACAGAGGCGTATGCCAACCAACACGCAGGACGAAACGGCGGCGTGGCTGGAGACGAACCGCTGGGAGCGCGGCGTGAGCTACATTCCGTATCCCGACGAAATGATGGTCCGGGCGAGTCACGTCCTCAAGACGGATGCCGGCGTGTTCGTCGTCGACCCGATAGACGTCGACGGTATCGACGACCTGTTCGCCGAGTTCGGCGACGTGGCCGGCGTCGTCATCCTGTTAGACCGGCACAAACGCGACAGCGCCGCCGTTGCGAACCGACACGACGTGTCGGTGTACATCCCCGAGTGGATGTCGGGTGTCGAGGAAGACATCGACGCGCCGGTCGAACGCATGCACCGACAACTGCCGGGCACGGACTACGGCGTCCACAAGATTATCAAGAACACGTTCTGGCAAGAGGCCGCGCTGTATGGCGACGAGGACGATACGCTGGTCGTCCCCGAGGCAGTCGGGGCGGCGGACTACTTCCTCGCCGGTGACGAGCGACTCGGTGTCCACCCAATGTTGCGCCTGTTCCCTCCGAAGAAACTCTCCCGGCTGGACCCCGAGCGGGTCCTGGTCGGTCACGGAGAGGGTGTGATGGAAGGTGCCGCCGAGGACATCGCGTACGCGCTCCGCGGGTCGCGAGGCCGGACGCCGGGCCTGTACGCGAAGAACCTCAAGTCGCTCGTGCTCGGCTAAACCGACGGAAGCGACGCTGTTTTACCCGACCCGTGCGAAGGTGTGGCGTGGTCTACGTCACACGCGGACTCGTCGAGACGCTGTTACGGCTCGCCAGCGAGGCCGAACCTGACGACGTGACGATTTCGCTGGCCGTCACGCCGGCCGGAGAACTCCCGGATGCTGACTTACCGGACGAGACACCGGTGTTCACTGACTTCTATCTCCCCTCAGCCGGGGCCTCGGTGAAGGCGGTGTTCGGCGTCGACCTTGGAACGCCGGCCGGCCAGACACAGGGCCGATTCGTTTCCCACCCCGACGGGTACATGGGCGTCAGCAAGACCGACGACCTGCACGAGGTGATCTTCGTCGGCATCCCGCCGTGGGATATCGACGCCTTCGGAGCCTTCGACAGATCCGGGCAGGAACAGGAGGTCACGGTTCTCGACGTCGAGCCTCCGGAAAAGTATCCGCAGTAGCGTTCCGTCTCCGGAGCGGTTACTCCAAGTAGCCCAGGTCCCGCAACTGGTCGGTGATATCCTGGAACTGCGCTTCGGTCAGTTCGCCTTCCCGCTGGTGCTGGACGACGATACTCCGGAGCAGGAACCGAACGAGATCAGAGGTGCTGGAGAAACTCGTCCCCTCGATGGTCTCTTCGACGCGCTCCGCGAGGTCCTTCGGAATCGATACTGTGGTGTAATCGGACATATCGGCACGGAAGCGTGCCGGCGGGATATGCGTTGTGTCCCAGCTTACCGCGGGTCCGTGGCCTCAGTGTCGAACTGGCCCATCGTGGCGTGATTGGTCGGCGAGAACATCTTCGGCGCGCGGCGGGACTTGCTCTCCGCGTCGTCGAAGGGCAGCGTGGTTGTCGGGTACGAGTCGTCGTTTCGGGGGGTCGTGATTCGTGTTGTCATCCTGGGGGTCGTGTCGGCCGGCGTCTGTGGTTTGTGGGCAGTGCAGTGTGAGGGTCGCGTGAGGGGCGTACATCGGATACAAGCATTGAGTATCACCACCTTTTGCCCCATCCATAATAAATGTTCATGATGGAGCCGCGGAATATAATGTGTCATGGTAACGAACATCTTGATAGAAGATAACGCAGTCACCAACGGAGGCCAGGATAAAACTGCTTCCCAGACTGGAGACGCTAACGTGGCCTGTCTGTCCTGTGGCGGCCAGATGGAACGGCGCTGAAACGACCGGCTCAGACGACGAACTGAATCTCGTACTCAGTCAGGTTCTCGTAGCCATCGGCAGTGACGACGGCGATATCTTCGATTCTGACCCCGCCGACATCGGGGTCATAGAGGCCGGGCTCGATAGTGACGATGTGTCCCGGTTCGAGTTCGCCGCCATTCGGTGCCAGCCGTGGAAGCTCGTGGACGTCCAGCCCGACGCCGTGGCCCGTGCTGTGGATGAACCCTGTCTCCGTTCGGTCGTCGTCACGCAACGTCGGCTCGCCGGCGTCCTCGTACACGTCACAGACAGCGTCGTGTACGTCTTTGCCGGTCGCACCGGGTTCCAGCGCATCGAACGCCGCTTCCATCGCCCGCTCGGTGAGGTCGTACCACTCCCGCACCGTCTCGCTTGGCTCGCCTTTGACGAACGTCCGCGTCATGTCGGCGTGGTACTTCGTCGCCTTGTCCTGCGGGAAGATGTCGATGATAACCGGCACGTGGGCGACGAGCGGCCCGCTCCCAGAGTCGTGAGGGTCCGCAGCGTCCGCGCCGCAGGCGACGATAGTCTCGTCCAGTGAACAGCCGTGTCGGAGCAGCGTCACCTCGATCTCCTCCTTCACGCGCTCGCTCGTCAACGTCTCGCCGTCAATTTCGAGCGTGTCGTCCTCGGCAATCTCTGACGCCTCAAGCAGCGATTCGGCCGCCTGCATCGCCGCCTCGTTGGCCCGCTGTGCCGTCCGGATGTGGTCGACTTCGGTCTCGGTCTTCGTCGCGCGGATCTCCGTGACGATGCCGTCGGTGTCGGCCGTCACGTCGACACCACGTTCGCGCAGGCCGTCCGCAGTCCGGAGCGGGAACCGCGGGGGTACGGCCACGCTGTCCACATCGTAGGACGCGAGGAAATCCGCGAGGACGTGTGAAACGGCCTCGTCAGGGCCGTACTCCTCGACTTTGCTCTGATGGTCGAAATCGACGTAGCGTTCGACGGTCTCGGCCCGCGACTCGCGCTTGGCGCGACCGAACTCCAGACTCCGCGGGAAGAGGAGATGTGTGTCGCCGTCGTACAGCGTGATGAACGGGTCCGGCGCGTCGAAGCCAGAGAGGTAGTACTGGTCTGACACCTCGGAATCCGCATCGAGGAGGTAGCCGTCGACGCCGGCGTCATCGAGATATGCGTCCAGTGCTGCGAGGTCAGGTTCCATACGTGTCAGTCTGGCCCCCATCCCCATATACGTCTCCCACTGAGCCGCTCGGCGGCCCGACATATGGCCACGAATGGCATACCGATGCAGTTTGGCCGCTCATTTATTGACGGTCCAGCCCCTCAATACTAGTAATGAGTGACTTGTCCGGTGAAGACGTAACTGTCGTCGGTGGCGGCATCGGTGGCCTCTCCGCCGCGTGCTATCTGGCGGACGCAGGCGCGGACGTCTCGCTACTGGAGAAAAACGAGCAACTCGGGGGCCGCGCCTCCCGGCTGGAGGTGGACGGGTTCCGGTTCGACATGGGTCCGTCGTGGTATCTGATGCCCGACGTGTTCGAGCGGTTCTTCGCGTACTTCGGCAAGGAGCCGCGCGACTACTACGACCTCCAGGGGCTCGACCCGCACTACCGGGTCTTCTTCAAGGACGGCGACCAGATCGACGTGACCGGCGACAACGACCAGATGGCCCAGAAATTCGAGGAGTACGAACCCGGTGCGGGCGAGGCCTTCCGGGACTACCTCGCGACGAGCGAACGTCACTACGAGACGGCGATGAACAAGTTCGTCTACGAGGACCGCTCGGAGCTGCGCGACTGGATTGACCTCGATGTGATGACTGCCGCGCCGGTCGGCCTCCAGCTCATCGGCACGATGCAGAGCCACGTCGAGGACTACTTCGAGCACCCGAAGCTCCAGCAAATAATGCAGTACACGCTCGTCTTCCTCGGCGGTTCGCCCCGGACGACGCCAGCGCTGTACAACATGATGAGCCACGTCGATTTCAACCTCGGCGTCTACTACCCCGACGGCGGCGTCGGCGCGGTCGTCGACGGCCTCGTCGAACTCGGCGAGGAACTCGGCGTCACCTACGAGACCGACGCCGAAGTCGACGAGATCTCCCGGCGGAAGGATGGATTCCTCGTGGAGACAGTCCACGGCGACACGACCCACCCCGACGAAGTGGTCGTCAACGCCGACTACGGCCACGCCGAACGGGAACTCCTGCCCGACCACGAGCGCCAGTACGACGACGATTACTGGGACGACAAAACGTACGCACCGTCCGCCTTCCTCATGTACATGGGTGTCGAGGGCGACGTGGAGCCCCTGAAGCACCACACGCTCGTCCTGCCGACGGACTGGGACCCCCACTTCGACGACATCTTCGACGAGCCCGCGTGGCCCGATGACCCGGCGTACTACCTCTGTGTGCCCTCGAAAACCGACGACACCGTCGCCCCAGACGGGCACTCGAACCTGTTCGTTCTGGTCCCAATCGCGCCGGGCCTGCACGACGGCGACGAGATCCGCGAGGAGTACCGCGAGAAGGTGCTTGCCGACATCGCTGACAACACCGGCGTCGACCTGCGCGACCGCATCGTCTACGAGAAGCAGTTCGCCGTCTCCGACTTCGGCGAGCGGTACAACGCCACGGAGGGCACAGCTCTCGGGCTGGCACACACACTCCGCCAGACCGCCCTGCTGCGACCCAACAACCGCTCGTCGGCCGTCGACGGCCTCTACTTCACGGGGTCGTTCACGACGCCCGGCATCGGCGTGCCGATGTGTCTCATCAGCGGCGAACACACCGCAGAGGCGCTCATCGAGGATATCGCCTGAGTAATGCCCGAACTCCCGACCGACCGCATTACCGCCGTCATTCCGCCGGAGGAGACGCTTGTGGGCTACCTGTTGCGGCTCTCCCGGCCGCGGTTCTGGCTGTACCTCAGCGGCCCGGTTATCGTCGGCGTCAGCTACGCGGCCGACGGCCCGGGCGAACTGTTCTCGCCGCTGGCTATCGCGCTGTTTCTGTACTTCACCATTCCCGGGAACGTGTTTCTCTACGGGGTCAACGACATCTTCGATGCCGACATCGACGAGCACAATCCCAAGAAAGACGAGGGCCGAGAGGTCAGCTACCGCGGGGACAGCGCCGTCACAGCCATCGTCGTCGCCAGCGGCGCGCTCGCGTTACTGTTCGTCCTCGGGCTTCCGATGCTCGGGGTCGTGGCCCTGCTCGCCTGGGTTGCGCTCTCTGTCGAGTACTCGGCCCCGCCGCTGCGGTTCAAGACGACGCCGTTCCTTGATTCCATCTCGAACGGCCTGTACATCCTGCCGGGCGTCATCGGCTACGCCGCCATCGAAGGGGCGGCCCCGCCGGCGACGGCCGTGGCCGGCGCGTGGCTCTGGGCGATGGGGATGCACACCTTCTCGGCGATTCCGGACATCGAACCCGACCGCGAGGCAGGCATCCGGACGACGGCGACGTTCCTGGGCGAGTCAAACACCTACTACTACTGCGTGATGTGCTGGCTCACGGCCGCGTTCGTGTTCACCTACACCCACTGGGTGTTCGGCCTGATACTGCTCGTCTACCCCGGCCTCGTGTTCGGGATTCTCGGCATCGGCGTCGACATCGACGAAGCCTACTGGTGGTACCCCGCCATCAACACCGTCGTCGGCATGGTGTTCACACTCATCGCGCTGTGGGTGATGCTGTATGGGTAGCGGCGAGGACCGGACCATAGCGGGCTGGACGCTCCCCGAGACAAGGACCGACGCGACCGCGCAGTTCGACCAGTTCGTCACCGAGAACCGCTTTACCATCGCCGTCGTTTTCCCGCTCGTCGGCGCTGTCACCCTGCTTGCCAGCGCCGAGGGACTGTTGCCCGACCCGCTCGCGTTCAACCCCTACTTCGTCCTGTTCGGAACGTTCGTGATGCGGTTGCCTCTCGTGGCCGGTGTCTTTCCGCTCGTGGACCGCCGGGCCGGGCTGGCGCTGGTCGCGCTGACGCTCTACTCCTACGGCATCGAACTCGTCGGTGTCCGGACCGGCTGGCCCTACGGCGAGTTCACGTACGGCGTCGACCTTGGCCCGATGCTGCTGGGCGAGGTGCCGTTCGGGCTCCCGGTCTTCTTCTTCCCGCTGGTCCTGAACGCCTACCTGCTCGTCCTGCTGTTGCTCGGCAACAGGGCGGCGTCAACCGCGGTTCGGCTGCTGGCGACGCTGGCGACGGTCATGCTCGTCGACCTCGTGCTCGATCCTGGCGCCGTGGCAATCGGTTTCTGGACCTACGAGATGCCCCAGTTCTACGGCGTCCCGTGGCAGAACTACACCGGCTGGCTCCTCTCTGGATCGGTCGCCGTCCTGCTGTTCGACCTCGGGTTCGACCGTGCGGGGCTCCGACAGCGACTCCGGGATTGCCCGTTCATGCTCGACGACCTGGTGAGCTTCGTCCTGCTGTGGGGCGGTATCAACCTCTTTTATGCGAACTGGGTGCCTGTCGGCCTGGCCGCGCTGCTGGGGGCCGGCCTGCTGTGGACGGACCGCTTCGACTTCGACCTCTCGGAGACGCGGCTCGGTCGGGCCGTCTGGCGGTAACCTCCGGGCTCGCTGTCGCTCTCCCGACCACGACAGTGAGACAGGCCAAGCGTTTAAGCGACCGCGTAGGTAGGTGGACGTATGGAGCGAATCCCGTTCGGAATCCGGCAGCTCGACTCCATCATCAACGGTGGAGCGCCCGCCGGGAGCGTCGTCCTGCTGTCCGGCGAGGCCGGCGCTGGCTCCCGGGAGTTCATGCATACGAGCGCACTCATCAACGGGCTCGAACAGGTGGACGGGGAGTTGCACGACCTCTACTACGGCGACCGCTCGGCCGACGCTGTTGCCCCGGACGAAGTCCACTACATCTCCTTTACAACAAGCGAGTCGCAACTGGTCAGCGAGATGCGGCTGGCGATGGACGACGACGTGGTCGACAAGGGAAGCCAGGCGGTCGAGTTTCACGACCTCTCGGAGCGGTACTTCCACATCAGTCCGGTGCCGCGAGAGTGGTACGCCAGGGAGACCGCGTCAATCACCGACCTCCGGGCGCGCCACGAGCGGGATGACCTGCTCGGCACGCTCGGGATGGTATTGAACGACGTGGCGGCGAGCAATCTCGTCGTCATCGACTCGCTGTCTGACCTCGTTAGCGCGACGGACGAGGAAGTCAGCTGGTCGGACGTCAGCTCGCTCGTCCAGGGAATCCAGAAGGCAGCCCACCAGTGGGGGGGCCTTATCCTCTTGCACGTCAATCCGGAGACGATATCGTCGACCCGACACGGGCAGCTCGTCGACGCATCCCACGGCACGATGGAGTTCGCGTGGGAGTCCGGCGGTTCCACCCGGGCCCGGACCCTCGTCGTCCAGCAGTTCCGCGGCGTTCTCTCGCAGATAGAGGACGAGGACATCGTGCAGTTCGAGACCGAACTGGGCGATGCCGGCTTCGATATCAGCGACGTGCGCAAGATTCGGTAGCGATAGTCGGCAGCAGAGATGCCCGTAACTGTCGGAAAAGGACAACGAGCCGCGTGCTGACGGTTCGCTCCCGCTCTCGGTATCTGAAATCGGCGACAAACCCTTATCAGTCTTGTTCGTCAAGGGTGTCGTAATGTCCTCCGAGTCGACTGATGACGGAGGAGTGTACGTCGAGCTATCTGCAGATCTAGACGAGTGGCTGACCGAGCAGGCCGAGACGCTCGGCGTGCCTCGCGACGCCGTCAT
Source organism: Haloarcula sp. K1 (assembly GCF_001647155.1). Lineage (NCBI taxonomy): Archaea > Methanobacteriati > Methanobacteriota > Halobacteria > Halobacteriales > Haloarculaceae > Haloarcula > Haloarcula sp. K1. Next base: position 81,558 of record NZ_LRHL01000042.1, on the reverse strand, counting down.
GGAGCAACTGCTGGCCGCATATATGACAGCGGCCGACTCGGACGATGGGATAGACGACCTCATTCAGCCATCGGCGGACGAGTTGGATGCCGTCGTCGCCGCGACCGTGGACGAGAAGCTGAACGGCTCAGTCGAAGCAGCGACCGAGAGCGCTGTCAGTTCCCAGCTCCCCGATATCGTCGACACGGTGGAACGCCAACTCGCAGAGCGGTTCGACGCGCTCGAAGCGGACTTTCAGACGAAGATCGAAGACGTCCGCGAGCGCGTCGTGCAGGTCAAACGGGAGGCCGACGCGAAAGCGCCGGCCGACCACGGCCACGAAGAGTTCGACCGCATCGATGCACTCACACAAGAGATCGAAGATATCGAGGCGGAACTCGCCGCGCTTCGGGGCGACGTGACCGAGTCGCTCGAAACAGAGAACGAGCGAGTCGCTGACATCGACAGCCGACTCGACGATGTCGAAGACAAACTCACCCGCGTCGCCTGGGTCGTCAGCGACCTCCGCGACGACCAGGGCGGCCGGGACCAGAATCAGAAAGCGGTCGACCGGCTGAAACGCGCCGCGGCCCAGGAGAACATCTCGACGGCACGCTGTTCGAACTGTGACGAGCAGGTCGAGATCGGACTGTTGACCGAACCCCAGTGTCCACACTGCAACACGACGGTGTCGGACGTCCGGCCCGAGGGCGGCATTATCCGCTCGAAGGCGCGGCTAGTGGCCGCAGCACAGCTTGAACCGGGAGAGACCAATGAGTGACGACGAGCGAGACCCCTTCGAAGAGCTCGACCCGGATGACGACCGCGAGGGCGACCCGTTCGAGCGCCTCGGTGCGGGGCCTGACGACGCGGACGGCTCGGCAGACGCACGCCAGCCACCCGACGACGGTTGGCCGGGCAGCGAATCGAGCGACGAACCGGCCGACGGTGCGTCCGAGGCGGAACCCGATGCAACCGATGCTGACGACCTGCTCTCGGCTGTCGACACGGAAGAGTTCCGTTCAGATTCGGCACCTGAATCGGACAGTCACCTTTCGGGGTCATCACCCGACCCGGACGACCCCTTCTCGGGAATGGACGAGCGCGGCGAGGACCCCTTCGGGAGCGGCGAGAGCGCGTTCGAGCGGGTCGACGTCGATCACATCGACGCGGACAAGGTGTGGGCGGAAATCGCCGGGGACGGCGACGACAAGACTACACCCGAGAGCCGCTACGCGGAGGTATCGAAACACCGCTACTGCGAGCAGTGTGAACACTTCTCCGCACCGCCGAACGCGCACTGCACGAACGAGGGGACCGAGATCATGGAGTTCCTCGACATGGAGACGGTCCGGCTACTGGACTGTCCGGTCGTCGCCGAGCAACACGAGATCGAGGACGAGCAGTAACGGCTTTTTGCCTCGGTGTCCGACGGGCGTGTATGCAGTTCTGCGACGACTGTGGTTCGATGATGCACGCCGACGGTGACGAGATGGTCTGTCAGTCCTGTGGTGCGCGAGTTACCAAAGACGAGGACCGCGCGGCCGAGTTCGTCAGCACGGACGAACAGAGCGGCGACGAACTGATAGAGACCGAGGAGGGCTCGAACTTCGAAGGGAAGCCCACGGCTGACGACGTGACCTGTGAGGAATGCGGACACGGGAAAGCGTGGTACACCATCAAACAGACCGGGTCGGCCGACGAACCGCCGACGCGCTTTTTCAAATGCCAGGAGTGTGGCCACCGGTGGCGGGAGTACAACTAGAGCAGCGAATCCAGAATCCGGAGCTCTTCCTCCTCGGATATCTTGTCGGAGTCCATACACGCGTGGACGACCTTGTGAACGAGTTCGGGCTCCTGAAACGGCTCTGGCGAGCCGCCGCCGTCCGTGACGGTTTCGACCTGTCCTTCGAGTTCAGCCAACTGTGCGGAGAGGTCCTCGACGGTTGACTGGAACGTAGTCAGCGTGGTGTTCACCTCGCCGGCCGCTGTCTCGACTTCCGTTGGCGAGCGGTCGCCGTCGTCGGGCGCAGTATCAGGGCCTGACGCTTGATTGTCGGCTCCGTCGGGGTTGTCTGTTGACTCCGGCGATTGGGTATCGGGTGTCTGGGTTTCTGCCTCGTCCGAGATCGTCGCTGATTCGGCTTCTCCGTCGCTGAACACGGCGTTTGCGAACGCTTCTCGGTTCGCCCAGTCGAACCCGTCGATCCCGTTGACGCGGTTGCTCACCGTCGAGGCAGTGACGCCGAGCTTCTCCGCGAGGTCCCGCTGGGACGCGGTGGGGTGTTTCTGGATTGCTCGGATCGTCTCACGTTCTGTCGACGAGAGGTCCGCAGGGGCTGGATATGACTGTGACTCCGTCGACGGTTCACTCTCTGACTGGGCGGCCGTTTCCGTCTCGTCGGCCTCAGCCGGGTCGCCGTGTTCCTCAAGAACTCGCTCGACCAGTTCCGCTGTCGCACTCGGTACTTCGGCCGCAAGCTCTGCGATGGATGCCTCGGGGTTCTCAGCCGCTACATCGAGTATTTGCTTGTGACGCATCGATTTAGGGGCCGTTCGGCCATTCGTTGATTTGCTCATTGATATCACCACGTAGGGATGGTACCGCCACCCGATCCCCCAACCTGATACACATTTGACTGAAACCAATGGAATTGTCAAAAGCTTTTGGTTAGTCACAAACATTAATTAAGATGTTATTTAATCTGACATCGCCTGCCTCATCAGCGACACAGACTACCCAGATCGAGGAGACAGGTCTATTCCGGGCCGAACTGGAATCAGTCGGTCAAAACTGAACCCGTACCTTCTGAAAGCATTTATCCGGGGCAGGGCAACGCAGAGCCATGTACCGCCGTCGCGTTCTGGCACTCTGCGGACTGGCTATCACCGGTGCAGGATGTCAGGGTGAAACCGAGGACACCGGGACAGTGACGCCGGTGCCGTCACCAGGCGTCAGCGAAACCGACATTGGGTCGCCGCCCAGTGTGACCGTCACGGACGCCGTGGTGGCGCCAGGCGTCGTGATTCCTCGCACTGACTCTATCAGCGTTGAACCGACAGGCGGCCAGTTTCTCGTGCTCACGACGACCATCGAGGGCTCGGGAGTGGACCGGGGCGCGTTCTCGCTCAGATTCGATGGGTCGACGTACAGCCCCGAGACGTTCAGGAACGGTCTGTATCGCGACGGCGAGTGGGGCCGACAGTTCACCGAGGCCGGTGGGCCGCTGGTCTTCGACCTGCCCGAAACCGGCTCAGCTAGCGACGCCCGACTGTCTTGGCCCGGCGGGGAGTGGACGATGCCGAAGACAGTTCAGAACAGACTCGAAGCACCGTTGCCGTCGTTCGACGTTACTCTCGACGGACCGGAGCGTGTCACTGAGCCAGCCATGCCGACGCTTGAGATAACAGTCACGAACACGGGCGACACCGCAGGTCGGTACGTCCTCGCACTCAACCGAACCGGCCCACGCGTCGCCTACGCGCCTGTCGGCCGATTTGATAGGGTACTGGAGCCAGGAGAAACAGCGGGTATCACGCACGACGCTAAGACACCGTACGTCGACGATACGGAGCCGCGTGAAGTCACGTATCATCTGCGGGCCCCGGACGATAACAACGACGCGACACACCGGATCAAGCCGGTCGACGAGGAAACCGCGACCGAGTCGTAGCGACTCATCGGTTCGAAAGCCGTCTTTCCGTCGCAGAAAGTCACCGGACAGCCGTGTGTTGGCGCAGGAGCGCCGCCTCAGACCCCTTCGAGGTCGGACCGGTACTCGTTGATCTGGTCGTCGGCGTCGTCGATGGCTTCGGTCACGTCTTCCGCGTCGCCACTGCTGAGGTCGTTGAGCGCCGACTGGATGCGGGCGAGTCGGCCGTGGTCCGGGCCGCGTTCGTCGGTCGCGAGGGAGTCGAGCTGGGCAGCGAGTTCGGCGAGGCGCTCGCTCGCCTCGTCGCTGTCAGTGTCTTCGGCCGCTGATTCGAGCAGTTCACTCGCGGACGCGAGTTCGTCGCGTGTCATACGTGGGGATTTACAGATGGGGACTAAAACGGTTCGGCTTACGGAAGTGGGCTTATTTAAATAGATCAGTGGGCATCGAGCAACCGGGCATGACTGGCCGGTTCGCTGCCATCGCGATAGCGATGACCTGTGGTCGACAGGACAGGAAACGTTTACCCCGCACCCGCCCGCAGACGCGCCATGGCGAATTTCCTCTTTTGTTCGTTGGACGCGGCGCTCATCGGTGACATCGCCTGGCAGGTCAGCCGGGAGGGACACGACGTCCGGTACTACATCGAAGCCGACAGCGATCAGGAGATCGCCGACGGGTTCGTACCGAAGACCGACGACTGGCGGGGCGACCTCGGCTGGGCCGATGTCGTCGTCTTCGACGACATCTGGGTCGGCGGCGACATCGGCACCGGCGAACTCGCACAGGAACTCCGGGCCGAAGGCCACGCCGTCGTTGGCGGGACACCCAACACAGATGCGCTCGAAGAGGACCGCGGCTACGCGATGGAGGTCCTCGAAGACCACGGTGTCAACACTATCGAGCATCACGTCTTCGAGGACTTCGACGCCGGCATCAAGCACGTCCAGGAGAACCCTGCGCCGTACGTCATCAAACCGCTCGGGGAAGTCCAGAACGTCAAGCGACTGCTCTACGTCGGGAACGAGGACGACGGCAGCGACATCGTCGATGTGCTTCGAGCGTACAAGAAGGCGTGGGGTCACCGGATGAAAGGGTTCCAGCTCCAGCGGAAGGTCGAGGGCGTCGAAATCGCCGTCTGTGGTTTCTTCAACGGCGAGTCGTTCGTCGAACCGATCAACTTCAACTTCGAGCACAAGAAGCTGTTTCCGGGCAACATCGGTCCCTCGACCGGCGAGATGGGTACTTCGATGTTCTGGGCCGGCCGGAACGAACTGTTCGCGGAGACACTCGGCAAGGTGGAAGGCTGGCTCGCCGACGAGGGGTACGTCGGCAGCATCGACATCAACTGCATCGTCAACGAGGACGGTATCTATCCGCTGGAGTTCACGCCGCGGTTCGGGTACCCCACAATCACGCTCCAAGAGGAGTCGTTCGAATCAGAAACAGGCCAGTTCTTCCTCGATCTGGCGAACGGGCGCGACCCCGAACTGGAGGTCCACCGCGGGTATCAGGTCGCGGTTCGGGTCGTCCTCCCGCCGTTCCCGTTCGACGACCAGAAGACGTACGACGAGAACTCCCGCAACGCCGCGGTCGTCTTCGGATCCGACAGCCGCGAGGGCATCCACATCGAGGACGCGAAGCGCGTGCCCGTCGAGGGCACGGACCGCGCGACCGGCGAGAGAAGCGAGTCAGGAGCGGCGGTCGACGGGCAGTGGCGCGTGGCTGGCGAGAGCGGGATGCCGCTGGTCGTCACGGGCAAAGGCGATACGATGCAGGGGGCGCGGGAGCAGGCTTACGGGCGCGTCGACGATATCCTCATTCCGAACTGTTACTACCGCGACGACATCGGCGAGCGGTGGATAGAGGGCGACGGGGACCGCCTGCAGGCATGGGGCTATCTCGGCCCTGCTGTGTAGCGACGTGCAGGATAGCGTTCCTGTCTGACCGAGCTTTGGCACGCGCCGAACGTGGACCTTTATGTGTGTAACACATACCCATGATTGACGAATGGACGCACAAACTGAACGGTCGCCGCTACACGTCTCGCACACCGACCACGACGACGGCTGGACGGTCGCCGTCGACCTCGACTCGCTTCAGGTCAGCGACGACCATGTGACAGTCGATATCATCGGGACGGAAGCCATCGTTGCCGTCGACGCCCCGCACCTCCAGACGGAGTTCGACGTCGACCTGCCGGCCGCCGGCGCGGTCCAGACACTCAGGAACGGCGTGCTCACGCTATCGAAGCGGAGCTAGCGCTGTCGCGGGCCACTTGTTCAGCCGCAGTCTCGCAGTTGTGACAGCAGCACAATACGACGTGACTCCACAAGGAATTTGAGCGTGATGCTGGAAGCGTTCAGTGATGACCACCCCTCCCGACCAGGACCCGCCGACGGTTCTGGGCTCGGTGCCACCGCTTCGTGCGTGGATTCGAACGTTTCTCATCGGCCTCTGTATGGGCAGCGCGGACGGGGTCCCCGGTGTTTCCGGGGGCACAATCGCGCTCATCGCCGGGGTCTACGAGCGACTCATCGCCGCGATTACCGCCGTTACGCCGGGCCGCGTAATACGGTTCGTTCGCGCTCTCACACCGCTAGACGGCGGTGTTGATTTGCGCGGCGCGTTTGCCGAACTCCTCGAACTCGACATCTGGTTCCTCCTCGCGCTGGTCGCCGGCGTCGGCACCGCCGTCGTCATCGTAACACACATCGTCACCGTCGCCAGCCAGGAGACGCCGGCGTTGCTTTTCGGCTTCTTCTTCGGCCTCATCGCCGCCTCCGCGGTGGTGTTGCTGCGCAGTCTCACGGTCGAGTCGCCGTTCCAGATAGGGGCCGGCGTCCTCGGGTTTCTGCTTGCGTTCTACGTGTCCGGCGTCTCGAACACCGCCGCCGACGGCGGTAGTCTCGCACTCGTCTTCATCGCCGGCATGATCGGCGTCAGCGCGATGATTCTGCCCGGCATCTCGGGATCGCTGTTGCTCGTCATCCTCGGGCAGTACGACAGGATGTCAATGGCGCTCGCCGACTTCGTGGACGCGCTCATTGCGCTCGCCACCGGCGGGCCAGCCGAAGACGTGACAACGACCGCCGTGCCGGTCGTGACGTTCATCGTCGGCGGGCTGGTCGGCCTGTTCACCATCGCACGCGTCGTCCGTCGGGCACTGGAGTACAACCGCCGGGCAACGCTGGCCTTCCTCGTCGCGCTCGTCGTCGGCGCACTCCGCGCTCCGGTCGTGAAGGTCCGGAGTGAAGTCGGCTTCTCGACGGACGTTCTCATCGCGTTCGTCGCTGCCGCCGCTATCGGCGCGGCCTTCCTGCTCGCGCTCGACTGGTACGCCGTCGACCTCGACCTGGATAAGATCTAAACAGGTTCAGAAGCCCCAGGCACGGCGGTACTGCGGCGGCCCCTCTATCTCGTCGGTCGCGTCGAGTTCCCTCGCGGCATTCATCGTGAAGTACGGGTCCCGGAGGTGTTCGCGGCCGACGATAGCCATATCGGCCCGGTCGTTGGCGATAACGGCTTCGGCCTGTTCGGGGGTCGTGATGCCGCCGACAGCGCCGACGGCGATGTCCGACTTCGTTTCCTCGCGAATCCGCTCGGCGTACCGGAGCTGGTAGTTCGGGCCGGCGTAGTCGGGGCGGGATTCGGGGTGGATGCCGCCGCCGCTCACGTCGATGAGGTCCACGCCGATGTCGGCGAGTCGGTCCGACAGTCGCATGGAGTCCTCGACGGTCCAGGAATTGCGGTCGGGAAGCCAGTCCGTCGCGGAAATACGGACGAACACCGGCTTGTCGTCGGGCCAGACCTCGCGGACGGCGGTCGTGATTTCACGGACCAGTCGCGTGCGGCCCTCGAAGTCGCCGCCGTAGTCGTCCTCGCGGTGGTTCGTCACCGGCGAGAGGAACTGATGCAAGAGGTAGCCGTGGGCGGCGTGGACCTCTGCGACCTCGAAGCCGGCGTCGAGCGCGTGCTCGGCGGCGGCGCGGAACGAGTCGATGACCGCCTCGATGCCGTCCTGATCGAGCGCTGTTGTCGGCGGAGCCTCACCGTCTTCGTACGGCCAGGGGTCGTCACTCGGTCCGACGACTTCCCAGCCGCCGTCGTCGGGTTGGAGCGGGTCGTGGCCGTCCCACGGTCGTTCGATAGAGGCTTTCCGCCCGGCGTGGGCCAACTGGATGCCCGGCACGCTGTCCTGTTCAGTGATGAACTCTGTAATCGGTTCCAGCGCCGCCGCGTGCTCGTCGCTCCAGATACCCAGGTCCTCCGGCGAGATACGGCCGCGAGCTTCGACGGCGGTCGCTTCAGTCATGACCAGACCTGCACCGCCGACGGCACGAGAGCCGAGGTGGGTGCGGTGCCAGTCGGTGGCGAGGCCGTCGCGGGCCTCACAGGAGTACTGGCACATTGGAGAGACCATGACGCGATTCGGGACTGTCGTCTCGCGGAGTTCCAGCGGTGAGAACAATGCAGTCATCGCCGAGGATTCGCTGGCGAGACTGATAACCGCACTGGCGGCTGCAAGCATCGTCGTTAGTTCTGGCGACTGGTACTGAACGGCCCGCCGCTTGGTCCCTATTCAGTCAGCGACGCACCGGTGTTCCGGGGCGCGACAACGCGAACCGTTCCGTCGACATCGGCCGCATCGAGTGCCAGCACACCCGCGTCACGGGCCTCCGATTCGTAGTCCGCTGTCGTCAGTCCCCAGACGGTCGGCCCCCAGGAGCTCTGGCCGGCTCCGGAGATGACCGGGGCGCTCGACAGCGACTCGACGAGTGCGCCGGCGGGCGGGCGGTAGACGCCGCCCTGTTCGTCGGCGTACCACGCGCCGTTGAGCCGGCCCAGCCGCGCCGCGGCGTGGCCGAAGTCGCCGTGGTCTCTGGTGGCAATCGCGGGGAGCAGCCGCCGGGTCAACAGCGTCGAGATCTCGTCGGCGATGCCGGGGTCGGCGCGCTCGACGGCCTGCCGCATGCTCTGGTCCTCTGCTGCTCCGCTCTGGCCGGGGTCGGTGTCCGGGACGACGATGACAAAGCGCCAGTGTGCGGGGACGTGGTGATGGGCCAGCACCGGCGGCACGTCCCAGTCACCTTCTGCTGGGGGTTCGGCAGTGAAGCGCTCCGTCGGGTGCCCGCCGTCGATGACGAACCCACCCGATTCAAACGCGGCCACGCCGACGCCGCTCCGGCCGCCCCGGCCCAGTTGCGGCGCGTAGGTCCGTGCGTCAGCGGTCCGGGCGTAGGCCCGAACGACGGCGATGAGCGTCGCCAGCGAGAGCTGGGTGCCACTTCCCAGGCCGACGTGTCGCGGGAACCGCTCCTCGACAGAGACGGCCGCGCCAGGTACGTCGAGCGCATCGACGACGCGCCGGACGTACGGTTCGGTCGCCGGGTCGTCACACTGGACTGTGTCGGCTCGTGTCGCCTCGACGGTCAGCCGCGGCTCGTCGAGGGCAAGCCCGACACCGCCATAGAGGCGCTCGTGGGCGAGCGAGAGGTTCTGAAACCCGAAATGAAGTCGCGCAGCGGTCGTGACCGTCGGCATACCGCGGCGGAAGTTCCCGACGGAAAAGAACCTGCTGTCACCGGTGGGTTTCGCCGTGCTCTCATGTGGGACGTTAGCGTGAGTACAAGTTATTTAAGGTTGCCCATGGCCTCGGTGAAATATGAGCAATCAGGAGCGGCAAGAACGTCCGGAAAAAGACCCGGACCTGCGGAGTACCGAGGTGACGGAGGGATACGAGAAAGCCCCCCACCGCGCGATGTTCCGCGCGATGGGCTACGACGACGAGGACCTCTCCTCGCCGATGATCGGCATCGCGAACCCCGCCGCCGACATCACGCCATGTAACGTCCATCTCGACGACGTGGCTGACGCTGCCTACGAGGGTATCGACGACACCGAAGGGATGCCGATCGAGTTCGGGACCATCACAATCTCCGATGCCATCTCGATGGGGACCGAGGGGATGAAGGCGTCGCTCATCTCCCGCGAGATAATCGCAGACTCCGTCGAACTCGTCACCTTCGGCGAGCGCATGGACGGTATCGTTACCATCGGCGGCTGTGACAAGAACATGCCCGGGATGATGATGGCCGCAATCCGGACGGACCTGCCCAGCGTCTTCCTCTACGGCGGCTCTATCATGCCCGGCGAGCACGACGGCCGCGAGGTCACTATCCAGAACGTCTTCGAAGGTGTGGGCGCGGTCGCCGACGGAGAGATGAGCGAGGGCGAACTCGACGAGATGGAACGCCACGCCTGCCCCGGTGCGGGCTCCTGTGGCGGGATGTTCACCGCCAACACGATGGCGTCTATCTCCGAAGCGCTCGGCTTCGCGCCGCTGGGGTCGGCCTCTCCGCCGGCCGAACACGAGTCCCGCTACGAGGAGGCCCGCCGGGCCGGCGAACTCGCCGTCGAGGTGGTGCAGGAACGCCGCAGCCCCTCGGATTTCCTCACCCGCGAATCGTTCGAGAACGCCATCGCCCTGCAGGTCGCGGTCGGCGGGTCGACCAACGCCGTTCTCCACCTGCTCGCGCTCGCGGCGGAGGCCGGCATCGACCTCGATATCGAGACGTTCAACGAGATCAGCGCCCGCACGCCCAAGATCGCCGACCTCCAACCCGGCGGCGAGAAGGTCATGAACGACCTCCACGAGGTCGGCGGCGTCCCGGTCGTGCTGAAGGCGCTGAACGACGCCGGCCTGCTCCACGGCGACGCACTCACCGTCACTGGCAACACAATCGAGGAAGAACTCGAACACATCGACCCGCCGGCAGTCGAAGACCTCGATGTGGACTACCTCCACACGGTCGAGGACCCGATCCACGAGCGCGGCGCGATCCGCATCCTCTCGGGCAACCTCGCGCCCGACGGTTCGGTCATCAAGATCACGGGCGAGGACCACCTCCATCACGAGGGTCCGGTCCGCGTGTTCGAACAGGAGGAGGGGGCTATGGAGTACGTGCAGGAAGGCCGCGTCGAGTCCGGCGACGTGATCTGTATCCGCAACGAGGGGCCACAGGGCGGCCCCGGCATGCGCGAGATGCTGGGCGTGACCTCAGCCGTCGCCGGCCAGGGTCACGCTGAGGACGTGGCGCTGTTCACCGACGGCCGCTTCTCCGGCGCGACTCGGGGCTTCTCTATCGGCCACGTCGCCCCCGAGGCGTTCGTCGGCGGCCCCATCGCCGCGCTGGAGGACGGCGATACCGTCACCATCGACATCGACGACCACGAACTGTCGGTCGACCTCACCGACGAGGAGATCGAGCAGCGCCTCGAAGACTACGACCCTGAACCGACGTACGACAGCGGCGTGCTGGCGAAGTACCACAGCGACTTCGGCTCCGCGGCGAACGGCGCGGTGACGAACCCCGGCGCGAAGTGGGACTGAGACTGTCCCGAATTTCGCCACCACGAACATCGTACAGTAGTCACAGCCAACAGTGTGAGAAACCGACGACAGTGACGTCGGGTAGCGGGTCGACTGACGAACGCCGCCGAAGCAGGTCGCTGGCAGAACTAGGCGCCGTCAGAACCGAACGGAGTCGTCAGCGTGGCGGCACAGACTTACGTCCGTGTGACCGTGATGAGCCCCTCTTTGAGCGCCGCTTCGAACCGCTCGTCCAGTGTCATCTGATCCCAGCCGTCCGGCTGGTCCTCTGTGGCGATCTCGGAAAGTGACTCGACCAGCGACCTGTGGAGGAACCGACCGTTCTCGCCGCACTCGCTGCAGGTCCTGATGATCGACCGAACCTCGAAGTTCCGCTCGACGGCGTCCTGGCATCGGGCGCACACGTACGTTTCGGACACACCTGACTATACGCCGCCCGGATACTCGGATGTTGTGAATCCTTTCAAGTGTGTGTCAGTATTGACTATCGACTGCCCCGTCAACGGCCCGTTGTCTCGAATATCACGCCACTGTTCTCTGGTCGGGAGACAACCATCGTGACATGAGATGGGCCTATAGCGAGCATTTCAGTTCACGTAACGGGGCAATCCGGAAGTCGGCTGGTTGCTTCGGGCAGCGGTGTCCAGTATCGGCCGGAGGGGTCGTTCCGCTGTTGTATCCTGTTTTATTTTCAACATGACTGCTAAACTTATTTACAATCCCGGGACAAATCATGGGCGTGTTGATGTCCCCGCCGACAGTCCTCCTCATCGCTGCCGAGACTACGGCCGGAGAGCAGTTACGGGCGGCACTTGAACAGGCAGCAATCGACGCAACGGTCGAGACGACAGAGCCCGAATGCGTCGATACGACACTGCTACGTACCGCGGTTGACTGCCTCGTCGTCCCGGTGACGTGTGGAGGGATGGCGGGCGGTCATCTGGCGGCGGCAGCCACCGGGCTCTACCCGAACCTCCCGGTGATCATGTACGGCAGTGAGGCGGACCGTGGAGATCACATTCGGACGGTCGACGGCGATCTTGGGTCGCCGGAACTGGCAGCCGCAGTCGGTGCAGCACTCGAAGACAGCGAGACGATGGCCGCCCGACCGGCTTCCCGGCCGGAGACGATTCTCGCCACGATGTTCGAACGGTACTCCGAGCACCTGTACGTGAAAGACGATGACCGGCACTATCTGTTGCTCAACGATTCGTCGTACGCCCCGCCGGAACTGCTCGGCCGGCGGGACGAAGACGGACTCCCCGCCGGGGCGACGTATCTGGATGCAGCACGCGGCGACGACCTGCAAGTCATCAACGACGGGGCCGACGTCCTCGACGTCCACGAGTTCTCGCCGTCGATGGGGAAACACCTCCAAACGTCGAAGATCCCCTGGTACGACGAGACCGACGAGCTAATCGGCCTCATCGGTATCACGCAGGATATCACCGACCAGAAAGAGCGCGAACGTCTCCTCAGACAACAGAACGAACGTCTCCGGAAGGTGGCGCTGCTGGCCGCACACGAACTCCGAAACGAACTCCAGGTGTCGACCGGCCATCTCTCGCAGGTCGAGGCCGACGACGAACACATCGACGCTGTGGAGCGTTCTATCGACCAGCTCTCCGGTATCGTCGACAAGGTCGTCTCGCTGGCGTCGAGCGACTCGCCAGCGTTCGAGCCCGAACAACAGTGGCTCTCGACGGTCGTCTGGGACGTGTGGAGTTCGCTATCGCTCGAAGCCGCATCGCTCGAAGTGACATCGGACAGGAGACTGCTGGCGGACGCGGAGTCGATGCGCCTGTTTCTCGAGATTCTGCTCTCGAACGCCGTCGAACACGGCGGCCCCGACGTCGCGATTCGCGTCGGTGCCACGTCTTCGGGCTTTTTCGTCGCGGACGACGGGCCTGGTGTCGACGTCTCGCCACCGGAGCGGGTGCTCGAAGCGGGGTACGCATCAGAGAAACAAAACAGCGGGTTCGGGCTCTACATCGCCAACCGGATCGCGAAAGAACACGGCTGGTCGCTGTCCGTCGATGACAGCGAGGCGGGCGGCGCGCGGTTTACCGTGACCGACGTGGAACGACCGGACTAGAGTTCGAACGTTTCGTCGCCGTCGAGGACGTGGACCTCGGCGTCGCTACCGGTGCCTTTGACCTCGTTCACGAAGTCTTGCGTTTCGATTTCGATTGGTGGGAACGTGTCGTAGTGCATCGGGAACGCGTGGTCGACGTCCAGCCAGTCGACGGCGACGGCGGCCTGCATCGGCCCCATCGTGAAGTGGTCGCCGACCGGCACCGCCGCAGCGTCCGGTTCGAGGAACGGCCCGATGACGTCGCGCATCTCCGTCATGAGGCCGGTGTCGCCGGCGTGGTAGAACGTCGTCGACTCCGCGTCGCTGACCTGTGTCGGCTTCGTATCGGAGATGATGAACCCGCCCGGCATCCCGCCGCTCGTGCCGTAGCTGGTGTCCATGCCGTTCGTGTGGTCGGCCCGGTGCATCGTGACGAAGGCGTCACCGATTTCGACGGTGCCGCCGAGGTTCATTCCCATGCCACCGACGGCGTCGAAGTCACCGAAGTTGTCTTCGCAGTACTCGACGATTTCCGGCGTGGCCACGAGCCCACAGCCCTCGTAGCGGTCCACGTCGCCGATGTGGTCGGCGTGGCCGTGGGTCAGCAACACGTAGTCCGGGTCCAGTTCCTCGGGGTCCGTGTCCGTCTTGGGGTTATCGAAGAACGGGTCGATGAGCAACTCGGTGTCGTCGACTGTTACGTGCCACGTCGAATGGCCGTACCATGTGAGTTCCATGTCGGATGCACGCTACTCCCGGCGCATACTTAATAGTACACCGGGCCGGGTTAGGATTCGTCGTTTTCGTCCGGGCGGATTCGCGAGAGCCGCATCGCGTTCCCGGTCACGGCCGTCGTCATGCCGGCGTCGCCCGCGAGCACGGCGACCCAGATGGGGACGAGGCCGAACGGTACAGCGAGTGCAAGGCCGGCCTTGACCGCGAGACTGGCCCAGATGTTCTGGCGGATGACGCCGTTGGCGTCGTTGGCCAGTTTGTACAGGTACGGGAGCTTCGAGAGGTCGTCGCTCATGAGGGCGATATCAGCCGTTTCGAGGGCCGTGTCTGTTCCGGCGGCCCCCATCGCGACGCCGACGGTCGCGCTCGCCAGCGCCGGGGCGTCGTTGATACCGTCTCCGATCATCGCTACCCCCTCCTCGTACTCCTCGACGAGGCCGTCGATAGCGGCGACTTTCTCGTCCGGCAGGAGTTCCGCCCGGTAGTCGTCGACACCCACTTCCCGAGCGATAGCCCCAGCAGTGCGCTCGTTGTCGCCGGTGAGCATCACCGTCCGTTCGACGCCCAGGTCGCGGAGCCGGGAGACTGCGGCCTCCGCTTCCGGGCGCACCTCGTCGGCGACCGCGATGATCCCCTCGATCTCGTCGTCCGTGCCAACGATGACGACCGTCTTCCCCTCGGCCTGGAGTTCGGGAACAGTGTCTTCCAGCAAGTCTATGCAGTTGTTGCGCTCACAGAGCTGCTGGGCCGTTTTCGTGACGACACCGCCATCGGTAGTGGCGTGGACGTGTGAGAGATCGAAGCCGAGGTCGTCAAACAGCCCCGGCTTCCCGGCGTAGTGGGGCGTCCCGTCGATGTCCGCCCGGACGCCCTTGCCGGTGATGCTCTCGAAGTCGTCGACATCGGCGCTCTCCACGCCAGCGGTCCCCGCCTCAGCGACAATGGCCTCGCCGATGGGGTGTTCGCTGCGCTGTTCGAGCCCACGGGCGCACTGCAGGACTTCATCCTCGGTGTTCCCGTTCAGCGGGATCACGTCGGTGACGGTCAGTTCGCCTTTCGTCAGCGTGCCCGTCTTGTCGAACGCGACCACGTCGACCGCGCCCATCGCTTCGAGGTGGTTGCCGCCCTTGATGAGCACGCCGTTCTTCGCGGCGCTGGTGATGCCCGAGACGACCGAAACGGGCGTCGAGATGACGAACGCACAGGGACAGGCCAGCACAAGCAGGGTCAGGCCGTACACGACGGCGGTCGACCACGCCACGCCGAGCACGGCGGGGGTCGTCAGCGTCACGAGGACGGCGAAGGCGACGACGACTGGCGTGTAGTACGCCGAGAAGCGCTCGACGAACTGCTCGCGCTCGGTCTTGTTCGACTGGGCGTCCTCGACCATCTGGACGATGCGTGAGAGGGTATTGTCGCTGGCCGCCGCCGTGACCTGTACTTCCAGATACCCCTCCTCGTTGATTGTCCCGGCGTACACCTCGTCGCCCTCGGTCTTGTCGACTGGGACGCTCTCGCCGGTGATCGGAGCCTGGTTGACCGCGCTGGTCCCGTCGATGACCTCGCCGTCCATCGGTATCTTCTCGCCGGGCCTGATGACGACGACATCGCCGACCTGCACGTCGTCGACGGGCATCACCTGCTCCATGCCGTCACGTTTGACCGTCGCTTCGTCGGGCGAGAGGTCCATCAGTTCCGCCAGCGAGTTCCGCGCACGGTCCATCGAGTAGCGCTCCAGCAGTTCCGCGACGCTGAACAGGAACGCCAGCGTCGCGGCCTCGAAGTACAGCGCCTCGCCGAAGGCCAGACTGGCGGTGAGCGCGCCCAGGATGGCGATGGACATCAGCAGGTCGATGTCCAGGTTCCGGTTTTTCAGGGAGTAGTAGCCGCTACGCAGGATTTCCTGGCCGCCCGTCGCGACTGCGATGAGAAACAGAATGTCGGCGGCGTGCAGCGGCGACCCGAAGACGCTCCCGACCTGCGTGTTCGCGCCGGCCAGCAGGAACTCGAAGAGGAGGCCGACGGCGACGAACACGCCGCTGACCCACGTCTTCAGCGCCCGCGAACTGGTCCAGAGCGAGCCGTTTTCGTCCGTCTGCCCGGTCGCCGTGTCGTCCTCGCCTGTCGTCTCCGTGACCTCGTACCCGGCGCTCTCGATTGCCGCCACGAGGTCGCCCTCCGTCGTCGCGTTCCGGTCGTACGTGACGACGGCCGTCCCGGTAGTCGGACGCGTTTCGACGGCTCTGAGACCGTCAACCCTCCCCAGCGCGCTTTCGACCTTGCCGGCACAGGATGCACAGTCCATCTCCGGGACGCCGAACCGGAGCGTCTCGCCGCCGTCGTCTGCGACGCTGTAGCCCGCCGCCTCGACGCGCGCCGCTATCGCGTCCACGTCCGTCTCGGCCTCGTCGTACTCGACGGTGAGCCGACCCGTCGCTACCTGCGGGTCGACGGCCTCGATGCCCGCCAGTTCGCGGACGCTCGACTCTACCTTTCCCGCACAGGAGGGACAGTCCATCTCCGGGACGGACAGCTGTGCGATGTGGCTCCCATCGTGTGAGTCCGTTGCTGTCGGGTGATTATCGGTATTCGAGCAACTACATCCATCGCCATCCGAACAGCCGCCGGACTCCGTCATTACCGGTGCTAGGCTACCCGTTCTTATTAATTCAACTGCTAAAACCTGCGCGCTAAGTGGGATTGGTTAATAAATGAATCCAGTTTTGTTATTAACCTAGCCGGCATCGGCCGCACTGTTGGCCGGCCTGGCTCAGACACTTCCCTCAGTCGAACGGCGTCGTCCGGGTCGGCTTTCCCTGTGCGTAGCGGATCCAGCGTCGCATATGTCGGCCGACCGCCCAGAACAGTACCACAGTCATCGCCAGTAGGGCCGACAGGAAGACGATTCCCAGCCGTATCGGCTCCTCGGTCGGGAGGCCGATGAGCAGTACGATTGTCCCGACGAGTGCCATCTCGACACCACATCGCAGGCCGGGCAACACGAACCCCGGCGTCGGCGTTTTCGTTCCCGATGAATCCTCTGCCATGCCCCCCCGTATGCTATCGGGACGATTGTAGTTTGTGCCCGTCTTCGGGGCCGAACTGAAAGTCACGACACACCGCAATCGAGCACCCGGGTGCGGTAGAGAGACCCGACCGTGCCTTTTTCGCAGCCCAGGCCTACGCCCCAGTATGAAACAGTCTTTCACGCGCCGGGCGATGTTAGGGGCCCTCGGGACGGCCGTCGCGGCCACGGCTGGCTGTCAGAGCCCCGGGACCAGCAGCAATTCGGACGGTACCGCCCCCGACCAGTCGGGGGCGGCCGACGCGGTCGTGCAGTCCGACAGCGTCTACACCGACGTCTATCAAGAGGTCGCTGATGCCGTCGTCTCGATCAGGGTGTACGCCGAAGACTCGCGTGGTGGGCAGGGGAGCGGCTTCCTCATCGACGACGAACACATCGTCACAAACGAACACGTCGTCGCGGGCGGGGACGAGTACTACGTCCGCTTTGCCGACACCGGCTGGCGTTCCGCTTCCGTCGTCGGCGCGGACGTGTACAGCGACCTGGCCGTCCTCCGCATCGGCGCGACACCGGACGTGACGCCCCTCTCGTTTGTGAAGACCGAGCCGACAGTCGGGACCGAAGTCGTCGCTATCGGGAACCCGTTTGGCCTCTCCGGCTCGGTGTCCGCGGGCATCGTCAGCGGCGTCGACCGCACGCTCCAGAGCGCGAACAACTTCTCCATCGCGGACGCGGTCCAGACCGACGCACCGGTCAACCCGGGGAACAGCGGCGGGCCGCTGGTCACGCTTGAGGGCGACGTGGTCGGTGTCATCAACTCCGGCGGCGGCGACAACGTCGCCTTTGCCATCTCGGCCCCGCTCGCCCAGCGTGTCGTGCCGTCGCTCATCCAGACCGGCGACTACGACCATCCGTACATGGGTGTTGGACTCCAGAGCGTGTCGCCGCGGATCGCCGAGGCGAACAACTTAGACCCCGGGTCCGGGGTGTACATCACCCGTGTCGTCAGTGGTGGGCCAGCGGCGGGCGTCCTACAGGGAAGCGACGGGGAGACGACGATTTCGGGGACGGAGATTCCCACTGGCGGTGACGTGGTCAGACAGATGAACGACACGCCGACGCCGACGCGGCAGGCGCTGGGGAGCTTCTTGGCGCTGGAGACCAGTCCCGACGAGACCGTCGACGTGCTGGTCGAGCGCGACGGGACACAGGAAACGGTCGAACTCACGCTCGGCTCGCGCCCGGAGCCGTAACGAGCGTCGGCGGCCGAATCTGCTGCTCCGACCGTGGTTACCGCGTCCGGAGCCCGCCCTGTTCGTTACGGCTGCCACCGGCCAGGACGTAGCTGACGGCGGCAGCGAGGGGCAGTGTCACCGGGAGCCCCGCGACGAGCAGGCTGATACCGAGGCCCCTATTGCCGAACACGTAGAGCGCAACGCCGGCCGCAGTGACCACGACGAAGTCCGCGATGGTCGCCAACGCGGCCAGTCGGAGGCGGGCCGCGCGGTCGGAGAGTTCGCCCGCCGCCGCTCGGTCGCGGTGCCACAGCAGGACATAGCCGGCGAACAGTCCGGTCAGACCGGCCGACACGCCTACCGGGAGGCCGATGAGCAGTGAGAACTCTATCTGCGGTTCGAAGCCGGCGGTCACCGAGACGGTCGTGACGGCAAACGCAAGGACGCCGAGGAGCAGCGCGACGACGATGCGGACGTGCGTGTTCATACGTATCAACTGTACGACTGTCCACAAATAGTCCATCGCTGTCACAGAACAGAGTGTCGGGCGGTACTTCGCACAGCGGCCTGTTCCAGCCCATCGCGTCGGCTTATTCTAACGGTTCGGCGGCGTCCTGTTCGACCAGCGGGTCGGCGTTGTCGGCCGGCAGCGTCACCACGTCGTCCGTCGAGAGGTCGTACTCACGCTGGTCGACGCCGAATATCTCGCCCACGTCGTCCGTGATGCGGACCGTCCGTCGGTCCACGTCGGCGGTCCCAGCGGTGTCTGAACCGGCTGGTGACTGCGGTCCGCTGTCGGCGTGCGCCGGGTCCGCCGCCGGGCCGGGGTCGGACTCAACGCCGGGCTCGGCCGGAGGAACTGGCACGTCGTCACCGGCGGCCGGCACGTCTGCTTGGTCGGGCTGACTGTCGGCAGTGGGATTGCTGCCCGTATCCAGGTCGGGCGGCGGCGTCGGTGTGTCGGGTTCCTCCGCGGGCTCCGACTGGTCCCCGCCGCTGCCCATCATGTCAGCCGCGTTGACACCCGTGTTCGGCGTCGATGGCGGCTCGGGCGGGTCGGCCGTGTCGGCTGCCGGTTCGTTCGCCGTTTGGCGTGGCTCCGGGTCGGGGGCCTGTCGCTCGTCGGATTTCGGCTCGTCGCCGACCGCGCCGGTCGGGGCTTCCCCCGCGATGACGTCAAGGACGTGGCCCCGGTTGGACTCGATAGCCTCGACCATCGTCTCGAACAGGTCCCGCTCCTCGCGTGTGAGGCCGTCGTCCTCGGTCGGCATGTCCGCCGCGGCCAGCGACGCCATCTTCACGATCTTGCCGACGCGCCGTTCGTAGACGGCTTCGACGGTCTGTTCGGCAGTCTTAATATCGTCAGTCAGGCGGTTGACCTCGGGCGAGTCGAACGGGTCCTCGGCGCGCTCGGCCGCGCGGTCGCGCTCCGACCGAAGCTGTTGAATGAACTGCCCGGCGTCCTCGTAGAACGTCTCGCGCAGCTGCTGGAGCTGGTCGGTCTGGCGTTCCCGCGATTGGACGGACTGGAGTTCGTCTACGTTCATTCTTTCCCCTTCTCGGCGCGGCCACGGGCCATGAGAAACACGCCCACGTGCTCTGGTACAGTCTGATTACCCGCCTCCAGTGTAAAGCTATCGCCATCCAGTTCGACGAGGCCGCCGTCGGTCACCTCGACGGTGATGTCGTGGCCCCGGAACGTCTCCGGAACGGGGTCGACCAGCGGGTCGAACGCGTCGATATCCCCGCGGTCGATGCGCTGGACTTCCAGCCCGCTGCCGCCGTGCAGCGAGCCGGGCAGGCGAATGAGCCGGTTCGTGTCCGTCGTCACCGGTTCGTCTATCGGCGCGTTGTCCGCCGCGACAACTTCGTGCAGGAGAATCTTCGCCAGCTGGTAGAACGCGGGGTGGACGTCGATGTTGCCGGCTTCCAGCTGTTCGTAGTTCGACCGGGCCGCGTTCAGCGCCGCGGTCGCCTTCCCCTCGCCGATGCCGTCGTACTCCTGCAGTTGTTCGAGCGCGTCCGCCTCCTCCATCGCGAGGAGGTCGTCGACGACAGCGAGCATGTGGCGGTGCGCGCGGGCGCTCCAGCCGCCCTCCGTCGAGAGCGTCCGCTTCTGTGCCGGACTGGACCGGCCGGCCGTGCCGGCGACGGACTCCTCGTCGACCAGTTCGTCGAACTCCAGGCCGATACCGCGGACGTAGTCGACGATCTCCCGGCGCGCGTCCCGTTCGAGGTGACGGATGCGCTCGTCGCGGACGTGGACGTGGTAGCCACGACCGCCGGAGAAGACAATCGTCAGGTCTTCAAACCCGAAATCGTCCTCCAGAAAGTCGAGCAGCCTGAGTAGTGCGTCCTTGCACTTAGCGAGCATCTCGGCGTAGCTGTCCTCGCCAAGCACCACGGAGGGCAGGTGGTCGGCGTCGAGGTCGAACACGAGGTCCGAGGAGCGCCAGCCCTTGTCCGACATCGTCGAGGCGCTCGGTTCGTCGTAGCGGCCCGCGGAGAAGTAGACGTGGCGGGGCTTCCGGCGGCCGAGGAAGTCCTCGATCTCGCCGAGGTCCAGCAGCGAGCGATGGCGGACCATCGTCTCGCCGGGGCCGTCGGTCCAGGGAATGAACCCCCATTCACGTTCGTTCGCGGCCGGCGGCGGCGTTACGGACGCCTGTCGGTAGTGATCGCCGAACCGGCCACGGAGGTACGCGCGGGTCCGCTCTTCCATCGGCTACCTCGTTGGGGAGGTCCCTTGAAAAGCGTTCGCTTAGCTACGCAGGAACTTCGACAGTTTGTCCGTAATCGAGTCCTCGCCGAGCTTGAGGTAGTAGGCGTCGCCGCCGTCCTCGTAGTAGTTGTCGATGCGCCGCCGGATCTCGAAGCCGATGTGTTTGTAGAAGCCGATAGCCTCCCGATTCGTCGCCCGGGCGTGGCAGGTCACGCTGCCGTAGTCCTCGGCGACGCGAGCGACGAGTCGCTTGCCGAAGCCGTGGCCCCTGTACTCGTCGTCGACTGCGAGAAAGAGAATGTAGCCGTCGCGTCGAACCGCGGCGAAGCCGATGAGGCGGTCCTTGGACCGGTCGATGTAGAGATAGGTGGTCGACCGTCGGTAGGCGTCGCGAAAGAACCCCCGCCGCTGTCGCAGGACCCCGTCGGATTCGCGGATGTTTTCCTTGAGCCGCCACGCCGCGTCGACGTGTTCGTCGTCCCCGCGTTCGACGATCTGTGTCTCGATGTTGACGCTCACTGCCGTATAAGTAGTGGAGGCGTAGATATAATTCCACCGCCTACAGAGGTGGGCTGTCGAACCGGCAGGGAACGAACGAAGGATTAGGTAGCTAGCCCACGAATTGTCAGGCATGAAGACGCGTATCCCGAGTCTCGCCGGAACTGTCGCGCTCGTTCTCACTCTCTTTTCGCGACCCGCGGCGGCGCACGTCGACTACGTGACCGGGGGGCCGGGGGAGGCCCTCGACGCGGTGGCGTTTGCGATATCCGTGCTGTCGAACCCGGTGAACGCGGCCGTTTTCGTCATCTCGGGCGTGGCCGTGACCGTCGGACTCGCGACGTACCTCTGGGTTCGGCCGACGATTGCGGACATCGTCATCCTCCGGGACGTACTCGTCGGCTACGCGGACCTCGTCCCGTGGATGCTCCGACTCAGCGTGGGGCTGCCGCTCGTCGGCGCTGGCTTCCAGGGATACCTGTTCGCTCCCACAGTAACGTTTGACCCGACCACGAACCCGCTCGTCCGTGCCCTGTTTATCGGGCTGGGGTTCACACTCCTGTTCGGGCTCGCGACCCGTATCGTCACGACTATCGGGCTATTGACTTACGGGTGGGCACTGACCGTCGACCCGGGCGTCGTTCTCGCTATGGAGTACGTCCCGGCCTTTCTGGCACTGTTGATTCTGGGCGGTGGTCGCCCGAGCGCCGACCACATGCTCCAGCAGGTCGCCAGCACCGACGGGACCTACTACGGCCGTGTCGACCCGGTCCACTATCTCAAGGGCTTTCTCGACTCGGCGACGGCACCGTACCGCGAGTACGTCCCGGTCATCGTCCGGGTCGGCATGGGTGTGACGTTCATCTACCTCGGACTGTTCCAGAAACTCGCCGACCCCGGCCAGGCGCTCTTGGTCGTCGAAAAGTACGACCTCACCGCCGTCGTCCCCGTCGACCCCGGGATGTGGGTGCTCGGGGCCGGCCTGACCGAGATGCTGGTCGGCCTAGTGCTGATATTCGGCTTCATGACCCGCGGAGCCGCGGCTGTCTCCTTTGTCCTGTTCACCACGACGCTGTTCGGCCTGCCTGACGACCCGGTACTCGCACACATCACGCTGTTCGGAATGGCCTCGGCGGTGTTTACGATGGGTGCCGGGCCGCTCTCCTTCGACGACTGGTTCGGTCGGCCAGCACAGAGCGACCGTGAGACCGTCGCTTCGGCGGACTGACTGGTCTACAGCAGTACCGCCGTCAGTTCGCGCCGTCCCACTGGTCTAGCTGGGTCCGGTTCCCGCTCGCGTTGTGGTATATCGTAATCGTGTCCCGGGCACCCACCCGCCGCTCGTAGGCGTTCCCGCTGCTTAACTGTGCGATATCGCCCCGGCCAATCATCGCGTCGGGCTCCCGGTTCGCCACCTGCGCCCAGGTGACCGTTCTGCTCGGCCCTTCGAATTCGACGTTCCCCGCCTCGAACTCGTCGCCGCGAGCGTGTGTGACGATGAGCAGTTCGTTGTCCTCGACGTAGTCGTAGCTGAAATTCGCCTGCGGGCCACCGCTGTCGTCGTCCTCGATGACGAGGACGTTCAGCCCGACGATAGCCGTCACGAGTAGTGTCAGTCCGATGAGTACGGCGACGCCGATGCCCTCTGTCATTCCGGCTGTGTCAGTGCTGAACCGTCCCATGACCGTCTATCACCCCTAATGTGAGACGGCGTTAAATGCTGTTCGACGGCGAGGGGAAGACACATATCGGTTCAACTCACAGCCACCGGTATGATAGACGAGACTGTCGAGGAGATCTCGGAGATGCAGACCCACAGTTCCTCCGTGGTCGCAGTCAAAGCCGCCCAGGCGCTCCGGGACCTGACTGACAGGGAGTACCCGACGGTCGAGGACTACCTCCGCTCGCTCGACCGGAACAGCAGCGCCCTCCGGCGGGCGAACCCCTCCCATGCCTCCCTCCATACCACTCAGCACAAAATCGTGACCACTGTCTCGGATGCGGACCCCGACGATGTGGCGACTGCCAAGGAACTGACTACCGAGGCTATCGACGACGTTGTCGAGTCGGTGGAGTCGTCGAAAGACCGCGCCGCTGCACGCGCCGTGTCGGAGATCGCTGACGACGACGTGCTGTTGACCCACGACTTCTCCTCGACGGTCCTTGCGGCCATCGACGACGCCATCGAGGCCGGCCACAGCTTCGAGGTGTACGTGACGGAGTCGCGACCACGCTTCCTCGGTCGAAAGATGACCCGCCACCTCTCTGACCGAGACGGCGTCGACGTCACGCTCATCGTCGACAGCGCCGCCGGGCACTTCATGCCAGAGGTCGACCGCGTGCTCGTCGGCATGGACTGCATCGTCGACGACACGCTGTACAACCGCATCGGCACCTATCCGATTGCGACGGCGGCGGCGGACAACGACGTGCCGGTGACGGTCGTCGGGGCCGCCGCGAAGTACGTCGACGGGGCCTTCGCCTTCGAAAACGAGATCCGGTCACCATCTGAGGTACTCCGGGAACCCGCGGAGGGGTTCGAGGTCGCAAACCCGGCCTACGACGCCACGCCGACGCACCTGCTTGATACGGTCGTCACTGACGACGGAATCCACGAGTACTGATACTGTCGGCTGTAAGTCTGTGAAGAATTTCGCCACCCGGGGTGGCGAATATCTTAAAATAGTCACAGCCAACAGTATGAGGCGGACTACTGTTTTCCGCATCCGGCAAGACGAGTCCCCGGCAACGGAAATCGGGGTCGAAGGTTCTTGTTGCTGGCAGTGAAGAAGCCACGTATGGACGACACTGCCCTCCTCCGCCAGACGATCCGTCGGTGTACCGCCGTACTCGTTGCAACGCTCGCCACCCTTGGAGTGAGTCTGCAGAGTTCTTCAGAAGCGGGTTTCTTGCTCATACTGGCCGTCGTCTCAGTGGTGTATCTCGTCGTTGAGTTCATCAAAGTGAATCCGCCCGCTGAGAGTCTTGACGGCTCCTCGTCTACAGAGGATGAGGAGTAATTACGTAGTGGTCCTACCGCTGTTGGACGACGGTGTCACAGTCCGGACACCGGAGCTGTAGACTGTGTTCCGTTGCTTCGGCTGTCCAGTCGCCCGTTACTGCGCTCTCGTGGCCGCAGTTGGGGCAAAACAGCGATGTCTTGGACCGCGTCTGTGGCGGTGGGTCTGAGTCGACCGCGCTAGTGGTATAGATTTCGGTGGAGGTCATCAAGGAAAGGAACGCGCTGTACGCTGAAAAAGGTGTCGGCGAAATGTTTTATTGTTCACGCACAGTGTGGAATTGATATAGTTTTAATCCATAGGAATATGGACGAACGTTCCAAATTTTAGCAATTACATATACATTCGGTCATCCGGCAGTAGGTCGGTATCGGCAGCGTCCAGCCGTTCTGCGAGCGCCTGGTAGTGGGCCTCGATGTTTGCGGCGAAGGCCTCCAGCGGACCGGTGTCGATCTGGATTGCATGGGTCTCTTTCAGCGCGGTGAGCAGTCTGATCGCGGCCGCGGCGTCGGGCGCTTGCGGATGCGTCGGCGTCGTGAACACGCCTGTCGGAAACGACTCATCGATACCTCGGGTGACAAGCTCCGCACTCAATCCGTCGAGGAACCCGTTCCCCATCGGTCTGATGGCGGTGTCGTCGAGATACGTTTCCTGGTACGCCGGCGTTGCGATGTAGAATGGGGCGTGGTCGTCCGGGCCGTGTGCGATGGGGACACCGGTGAGCATCGTCATGTTCGAAGCGTCCAGTTTTTGCCCAGCCGTCACGATTGCCTCAGCGAGCGACCCAGCCTGGGCCGGCGGCACGAACCGCTCACCGACTAAGACGGCAAACGATGCTGCTTCGTCGACATACAGCCGCGTGTGATGTCTCGGCGTTCCGTTCTCGAATGGGGTGATGAACGGCGGTCCCGGCGTCCGCAGATGGCCGACTTCGCGCATCGAATGCTGGTCGGCGAGATAATCGACGGCTGTGAGGCCGGCCAGACCGTACTCCGAGACGCCGACTGCCAGCGTATCGACCGGTGGTCGGTCGTCCGAGAGGACCACCGAGATGTCATCGGAAGACATGTTTTTTCAGACGGGCCGCGCGGGGTAATACTGTCGGCTGTACGTCTGTGAAGAATTTCGCCACCTCGGGGTAGCGGATGTCTTGAAATAGTTACAGCTGACAGTATACGTAGTTCGGGAGGGGAACCCTTTTCTCGGGGCGGTGTCGATTCCATGGCATGCGTTTTGGCCCTGTCTGGCCCTTGCAGACACCCACTCCGACACCGACCGAAACCGCGACCGAAGTGGCTACCGACATCGGTGGGCTGTTGCCCTTCGATATTCCGATGTGGGTGGTGAACATCGGGGAGTCCCTGATCGTCGTCGGGCTGGCAATCGTCGTTTCAAGGCTTCTCGTCCGCCTACTCGGGCGACGTGTCGCCCAGCAGTTCCGGCGGCCAAGTCTCACCCGAACGGCACTGCGCGGCATCCGTGCCAGTGTGTATATCTTCGCGTTGTTGACCATTCTGAACATCTACGGCTTGCGGCTAACGGATATCGGTCTGTCCGTCGCTATCTTCTCGGCCGTGGTTGGTGTCGTGCTCGCCCCGATCCTCGGCAGTTACATCTCCGGCATGTTCCTGCTGGCCGACCAGCCCTACGAGATCGGTGATATGATCGAACTCGCCGACACTGGCCAGCGAGGCTTCGTCGAGGACATCACGCTCAGACACACGAAGATGTTCACGCTCGACAATACGTTTCTCGTCATCCCCAACGGGGAGATCCGCCAGCGGGACGTTATCAATTACTCGGCGGAGGACTCACGGACACGGCTGTCACTCGACGTCCTAGTCACGTACGAGAGTGACATCGCCGCCGCGCGGACCCTCATCGAAGCGGCGGCTCGGGAAGTTGACAACGTTATCTCCGGCGGGCCGGACATCCGCGTCGGCGCGGCTCGATACCCCGCCTCGCCGACTGTGTACATCAACAACTTCGCAGACCACGGCGTGTTGCTGACGCTCCGGTACTGGGTGACTGAACCGTACAAACTGCTCGCCGCACGTTCGATGGTCCAGACGAACGTCTGGCGACGGCTCGAAGACGCAAACGTCGAAATCGCCTACCCGCACTCGCACCTGTACTTCGACGACACCAGCGGGGAGATGAACGTCTCACTCAACGACGGACTGAGCGGACTGAACAACGGTGGCCGGAGCCACACGGCCACCGGTGACTCTCCCGTCCCGCCGCGTCAGGACCCCGACGACCTCGCCGACGAGTGACGGCTAGACGGGGCATCCGGCTCGACGGTGACGATTTCGCAGTCGAGTTCCTCGCGAAGGAACTGTTCGACATCGGGGTCGTCAACCAACCGCCGGATCATCTGTCGCCAGCGACTCGCCTGTTTGCTCCCGATGACGACAATGTCGGCGTCCTGTGCGGCGACCTCATCGAGAATCGTCTCTTCGACGAGCATCCCCGACCGGACGACGTACCGCGTCCGCGGGACGTGGCCGAACGACTGCTCGACGGCACGTTTGAGTTCCGTCCGGTCGACCCGGTGGCTGTTCTGGTAGAGATTAACGTGTAAGACGGTGAGGTCCGCGTCCTCCTCGTCGGCGATCTGAATGGCCTCCGCAAGCGTGGCTCGGGAGTTCTCCGAGAGCGGGTATCTGACTGGGACGACGACCTGTGGCATCGGCGAGATGTACCGTGCCGAGGTTTAAATCGCTAGCGACGAGTGAGTCGCCCGTCGACGGTCGGGGCGATATCCGTCTGGCGGACGTAATCGGCCAGCGCCTCGTACTGCACGTCGGCGACGCTGACACGGTGGGACTCGGTCAGGACCGGGAACTCAAGCTCCGTGTAGTAGAGGTAGTTGCTCGTCGCGAGCGTGTACGTTTCGGTGTCGCGGACCGGTCGCCCATCGACCCACAGGCGCTCGATAGTCTGTGCGTCGTCGTTCCAGACCAGTTCGACGCCGCTGAGGTGGGCGTGCCACCAGTCCGGTTCCCCGAACGCGACCTGTCGCCCGCTGCCCTGTCGACACAGCGTCCGAAGCTCCGCCCCGGTCAGTTCGGCGACGGTCAGTGGTTCCTCGAAGGGGACGATGGAAACCATATCGGCGACCGTCAGCGCCCCGTCCAGCGGAACGGTGTCGCTCCGGAGTCCACCGCTGTTCTGGAGGCCCACGTCCGCGCCTGTCGCCCACCGGTACGCGTCCGCGACGAGGTTGCCGAGTCGGCACTCGCCGCCGTAGGTCGTCGCCTGGCTCCGGACCAGCGGTTCTTCGATGTACCCGACGACCTCGTCGAGTCCCGCCGCGGTGAGTCGGTCTTCGATAGCCTCCGCAACGCGGTCGTCGAGAGGGCCGTCGGCTGTTTCGCGGAACTGCGCAGTCGGTTCCGGTCCGTCGAGGTCCACCTCGACGACGGCCTTGCCGTTAGCTCCCGGTCTAGTGAGTAGCGTGCCGGCAACGCGGTCGATGCGGCGCTCGTGGACGTGCCCGCCGAGAATCACGTCCACGTCGCAGGTGCGAGCCAGTTCTTCGTCGGTACGGCCCAGATGTGACAGCACGACGATGCTCTCGGCCCCATCTTCCCGAAGTGCTGTGGCAGCTTCGGCGACGGCCTCGATAGGGTCCGTGAACGTCAGCGTCGTCGCCTGTGGGTTGGCCGACGCTGTGTCGGGGCTCGTTACACCGACGAAACCAATCTGGTGCCCGTCGACGGTTTGACTCGCCGACGGCCGAGTCAATCGCCGGGCGAACCGCGCACCGTCCTGTGCAACGTTTGCCGTCAGCCACGTCTGCGGAGACCTGGCGATGATGTCCCGCGTCGCGTCGAGTCCGTGGTCGAAATCGTGGTTTCCCAGAGTCTCGAACGCGGGCGTCAGCGCGGTAAAGAGGTCGAGCGACTGTTCGCCGTCGGTAACCAGCGACAGCACTCCCGGACCGGTGTTGTCCCCCGTGCCGACCACCAGCGCATCCGGACCGTCAGCAGCGGCGACTGTCCCCGCAAACCGTCCGATTCGCTCGGGTGTATCGTACGCTTTCTCCACGTCGGAGTACTGAATGATTCGGGGACTCACACCCACAGTGCAGGGGAACCAGCCACTAATGGTTTCCGCAGTGATTTAGCCACTGGCCCGTCATGAGTACGTATGGACGCATTCGAAGGTCCCGACGGCGAGACGCTGTACGTCGACAGGAGCGACGGCGACATCGGCACGAAAGGCGCGTTTCACGTCGTCTACCGCGACGCCGACCGCGAGCGGCGCTGGGGCTACTTCTGTAGCAACTGTGAGACGTTCAACAACGCGATGGACTCGATGGGCCGCATCCGCTGTAACGACTGCTCGAACCTCCGCAAGGCTGAGGAGTGGGACGCGGCCCACGAGTAACAGTCGGGTCCGGGTGACAGACCCGTGCTGTTCCGCGTTTTTCGACGGCTGTGTCGCCGGCCGAACTGTCAGCCACATAGCTAGTGGGAACGTTTATCAGATAGCCGGTGGTACTGACTCTCAGATGGGGGCCGTTACCACATCACTCGACGAGCAGGCCCGGTCGATATTCGACGACCTCGGATACACCGTGTCGCGCACTGGCACCGAACTGCGAGCGGAACGCGACTGGCGCGTCGTCACTGTCTCAGTGCTCGACTCGCAGGACCCGATACCCGAGAGCGGCGACTTGCGCTGTTTCGTCACACGAACGGGCGAGGCAACGCACCTCAGCCGCCGTCTCACTCGACGAGACGTATCCTATGACTGGGCTGTCATCGGTATTACCGAGGACGGTGACTACGAGGTGGTCCGTCACCCCGGCGACACAACAATGTCGGCTGACGCCAACACTTAGGGGGCTCTCCGTCCACCATCCGGCGTGCAAGTCGGTGTCATCAATCGAGCGCTCGAACAGCTAGTCACGAATGTCGTCGACGCGCTCCCGCGTCTCATAACTGGGTTCGTCTTTCTCGTAATCGCCGCAGTGGGCATCAAAGCCATCATGGTCGTCGTCCGGGCGGTTCTGAAGCGGTCGCTGCCCGGCGAGTCACCCGTCTATCGACAGTTTCTCGGGGTCATCGTGCTCGTGTTCCTGTGGTTCGGCGTGGCGCTATCCTTCCTCTCTATCGTCGGCCTGACCGCCATCGCCGCGTCGCTGGGCACGGCGACCGGCTTCCTCGCGCTCGGCGTCTCCTACGCGCTCTCGGAGATGATCAAGGACGCCGTCGCTGGCGTCTACCTCCTCCGCGACCCCGACTTCAACCCAGGCGACACGATCACAGCCGGCGACACCACCGGTGAGGTGGCCGCCATCGAACTCCGGAAGACGCGGTTCCGGGTCGACGGCGATACTGTCGTCAGGGCTAACGCGGCCATCGAAGAACGCTGGACGAAAGTCGATTCCGAGGCCTGAGCGGGCCGAGGCCCGCGCTATCCCGTCACACATGGAGTTTAAGCGTATTGCCGTCGTACTCGGCGTATGTTCGTCGGGCACGCGCTGTTCGCGTTCGCCCTCGGAGGCCTCGCCGCGTGGTGGCTTGGACTCTCCCGCGAGCGTGCGGTCCAGTTGGGCGTCATCGCTGGCCTGTTCGCCGCGGTTCCCGACGTCGACATCGTCTACGCCCCCTTCGGGCTGCTCGTCGGAGCCGCCGAGAATCTGACGGCGGACGGCTTCTGGGAGACCGCGAACGTCGTCCACCGCGGGCCGACGCACTCGCTCCTGCTGGGGGCGGCACTCGCTGTCGCGGCCGGTCTCTGGGCGACCGAATCACGGCCCGCCCGAATTGCATCGCTGGCAATCGGCGTCGCAGCGACTGTTCTCACAGGCGTACTCAGCGGCCCCATCGCAGGACTCGTGATGCTCGTGTTCGTCCTGGCCGTGCTCGGTGTCGCCACGGTCGCACAGTCCCGCGATATCAGCCCCCGAACGGTGGCCGGGCTGGCCCTACTTGGACTGCTCACCCACCCGTTCGGTGACCTCTTCACTGGCGGCCCGCCCCCGTTCTTCTACCCCTTCGACGTGACACTCGTCGCCGAGCGGGTGATACTCCACCCCGACCCGACCACGCACCTCCTGGCGGCGTTCGCTATCGAACTGGCGACGGTCTGGCTCGCCGTGTGGACCTACGTCCACCTCCGTGGATACACGCTGACCGAACTCGTCCGCCCCCGGGCAGCGCTGGGAATCGGCTACGGGGCGGCCGTCCTGTTCTTGCCCGCACCGACGCTCGAACGGTCGGCGCACTTCGTGTTCAGCGTCCTCGCACTGGGCGTCGTCGGAGCGCCGACCCGGCCGTTCAGTGACGGCGTCGACTGGCTGGAGACCGTCGTGACGGGGCTGGCGGCGGTGACCATCGCTGCGCTCGCGTATGCCATGGCGTATGGCGCTATCTGAACAGCCCACGCCGCCGGCATCGGTCGATAGGGTTTTTCGAGTCGCGGCTCACCTGACACTATGAGCCGAGACGTAGCGCGGTTGCTCCGGGACAGGCGCGTCAACGCCCTCGCGGCGTGGTGCATCGTCGCCATGCTCGCCGCCGTTTCTGTGACGAGTGCTGTTCAGGCCGACGTGCTGTGGGCCGGGTTCGCGGCTGCCGTCGCGGCACTGGCGCTGTTTCCGCCGGTTCTATTGCGTAACCGGGACGCCATGCTCCCCTGGGAAATCCTCCTGCTGGCGGCACTGCCCGTCGTCGGTCGCCTGTTTGCGACGCTCTCGATGACCGGTAATCTCGCGACCTACCTCTCGGTCGCCGCCATCGCGCTCATCCTCGCCGTCGAACTCCAGCTCTTTACCCCCGTCCGGATGACGCCCCGGTTCGCCGTCGTCTTCGTCGCCATCACCACGATGGCCACCGCCGGCGTCTGGGCGGTCGTCCGCTGGGTGGCCGACCAGTTCTTCGGGACCACCTTCATCCTCGATCCGACGGTGTCAGAACACGTCATCGAGGAAGCGGTGATGTGGGAGTTCGTCGCGTCGACCATCGCCGGTATCGGCGCTGGCGTGGTTTTCGCGTACTACGTCCGACAGCAGGCCGGGACCAGTCGCGTCCCCGAGGAGGTCCAGCCGGACGTATGAAGGTCCGTGACCGCCTCCGAATCAGTCCGGCGACACAACAACTGCTCTCGCGAGCCCTGTCACTCGCACTCATCGGGCTCCTGGCGGTCGGTATCGAGCGGGGCAACGTCGGCATCATCGTCAATTCGGGCGTCGCAATCCTCGTCACACAACTCCCGGCGCTGCTGGAACGGGACTACGGCATCACGCTCGACCCCGCGCTGACGCTGTGGATTACGTCGGCGGCGTTCTTTCACGCACTCGGAACTGTCGGATTGCCTGGGTCCGAAGAGAACTTCTACGTCACCATCTGGTGGTGGGACCACTTCACCCACGCCCTCTCGTCGTCGGTCGTCGCCGCGGTCGGATACACGACGGTCCGTGCGCTCGACGAGCACACCGACGAGATATCGATTCCCTCGCGGTTCATGTTCGTGTTCCTCCTCCTGTTCGTGATGGCCTTCGGCGTGCTCTGGGAGGTCATCGAGTTCTCGATTACGCTCGCCGCGTCGGCGACCGGGAACGACACGATTCTGACACAGTTCGGTCTCAGCGACACGATGCTCGACCTCGTGTTCGACGCTATCGGTGCCATCATCGTGGCAATCTGGGGGACCGCACACCTCACCGGCGTGGTCGGTCACGTCGAGACGTTGCTCGACCGGCAGTCTCAGTGACCTGTCCGTACTTTTATGACATGGACGTGTGAATCAATCTCACGCATATGGTTTTCAAGAAAATCACGCTGATCGGGACCAGTTCGGAAAGCTTCGACAAAGCCGCTGACGACGCCATCGAACGCGCGGAGGCGACACTTGACAATCTCAAGTGGGTCGAGGTGGAGGAACTCGGCGTCGAGATCGCCGGCGTCGAGGGCCGCGAGTACCAGGCCGAAGTCGTCGTGGCGTTCGAACTCGAAGAGTAGCTACGTCCGGAAGGACTCGCCACAACCGCATTCGCTGACCACGTTCGGGTTCTGGACGTGGAACCCGGCCCCCTGCAGGCCGCCCTCGTAGTCCAGTACCGACCCCTCGATGTAGTCGATGCTGGCGTCGTCGACGAACACGCGGAGCCCGTTTCGCTCGAACACTTCGTCGTCTTCCTCAGGTGCGTGTTCGAATCGCATCCCGTAGGAGAGTCCGGCACAGCCGCCCTGCTGGACGTACAGGCGAAGCCCGGATTCTTCGACGTCCATTCCCTCGCTTTCGAGGAGGTCCAGTGCCTCGCCCGCTGCCTGCTCGGTGACGGCTACGTCCTCGCCTCCGAGGTTCGGATCGCCGTCGTCCGCTGTGCTGCTCATACACTTACGTGGACGCCCGAACGTGTTAACAGTGACGCCGATAGGACCGCTCGGAGGGATACGTCCTGAGTTGACCTGCGAGAAAGTCCCAGGAACCGCTTTACTCCTCGAACCGTTTGCGGACGCTCTCGGCGTGGGCTTCCAGCCCTTCGGCTTCGGCGAGAGTCGTGATCGTGTCCGAAATATCGCTCAGCGAGTCCTCCGAGAGGCGCTGGACAGTCGTCGACCGGACGAACGTGTCTACGGAGAGACCGCCGGTGACCCGCGCGTTGCCGCCGGTCGGCAAGACGTGGTTCGTCCCGGTCGCGTAGTCGCCGGCTGCAACGGGGCTGTACGGGCCGAGGAACACGGACCCGGCGGAGGGAATCCGTTCGAGGAGCGATTCGTCGTCAGCGGCCTGAATCGAGAGGTGTTCGGCGGCGTACTCCTCGGCGAAGAGGACGGCTTCGCTCATCGAACGAGCGAGGAGGACGCCAGATGTGTCGTTGTCCAGTGCGGCGCGGATGACTGCCTCGCGCTCCCGGCCGTCAGCCTGCTCGTCAACGGCATCGACGACCTGCTCGGCGAGGTCCGCGTCGTCGGTGACGGCGACGACAGAGGCGTTCTCGTCGTGTTCGGCCTGTGCAACGAGGTCTGCCGCGACCAGTTTCGGGTCCGCGTCGCCGTCGGCGACGACCATAACTTCGGAGGGGCCGGCCAAGAAGTCGATTGCCACGTCGCCACGGACCTCGGCCTTCGCCGCTGTGACCCAGCGGTTGCCGGGGCCGACGACGATGTCCGTCGCGCTGACCGTCTCGGTCCCGTAGGCCAGCGCCGCGATGGCCTGTGCGCCGCCGACCTGGTAGACGGCGTCAGCGCCAGCGACGTGGATGGCGGCCAGCGTGACGGGGTTGACCTCCTCGGCTGGCGGGGTGGCGACGGCGACGTGCTCGACGCCGGCGACCTTCGCCGGGATGACGCCCATCAGCGCGCTGGAGGGGTACGCCGCCGTGCCGCCGGGCGCGTACACGCCGGCGCTGTCAAGCGGGCGGTACCGACGACCGAGTTCCCGCCCCTCGAAATCGTCGCGCCAGTCCTCGGGAACCTGCCGCTCGTGGAACGCGCGGATGTTCGCCGCGGCGTCCTCGATAGCGTCGCACACGTCGTCGTCGATTTCCTCGTAGGCTCGCTCGGCGGCGTCCGTGATGTCGATGTTGCCCACCGACACGTCGTCGAACTCCTCGGCGAAGCGCCGGAGCGCCACGTCGCCCTCCTCGTGGACTGCCGAGACGATATCGCGCACGTCGTCTCTGACGGCGTCGACGCCGGCGTCGCGGTCGAAGAAAGCGGCCCGCTCGTCGGGCCCCAGGTCGGCTATCGTCCGTACGTTCATACCCCTGGTTCGGGACGGGGCAAAAAACGGGTTTCCCTTCTCGTCAGCGTTTTCCGGCACTCGGACATACACCGCCTATGGCCTCACTCGACGACCACCGTCGCCGGACGACCGACCTCCCTCCGGCGACGACCGAGTATTTCGCGCCCGAACTGGCGACTATTGATAGCTATCTGGAGACCGTCCCACCAACTATCGACACGGCGGCCGGCGACGCCGCAGTCGGCCCAATACACACCATCCCGTGGTTCTACGTGGCCGACCTGACTGGCTGGCGCGGCGGCACGCTCGCCCGGCTGCTGGCTGCAGAGCGAGACGCCGTCTGCTACGAACTCTCGGCTGGCGCTGCGGACGCGCTTCCGGCCCTGTGGTCTCTCATCGACGAGAGCGGCGACGGTCCCGTCGTGCTCCATCTGGAACTCCAGGGCGAGGGCGGGCGGATTGTGCGCACGCTTCGGGAGGCGCTCCGGCGCGGCTACGAGCACGTTCCAGACGGCTGGGACGAGCCGGTGCGCGGCGAACCGGCGAACTTCCACGTCGTCTTCACCGACACGAACCCCTCGAAGCGCCTGTCTGTACCACTGCCCGCTGCAACCACGCCCACCACTGGTGCTGTCCTCTCGTATGCGCCGCGCCGGAGTATGCTCCCGGAACGGCCCGACGGGACGACCGTCCTCTCGGACCCGCCAGCGCTGCACGACCGCGAGGCCGAACTGGAGGGGTTCCTGCTGGCTGCGCTGGCTGGCTACGGTGACGACGACGCCAGACAGCAGTACGTCGACAACGCCGTCGAAATTCTGTCGATAACCCATTCGCTCATCGGGAAGCGTGACCTGCTGTTCGACGTGTCGCCGCGACTGGCGCTAAAATACGGGTCGCTCTTGGACAGGCTTTCAGTCGGTGCGACGACAGAGCGACTCGGTCAGGACGTGCTCGGGCAAGTGCCACAGAGTCCCGGGAGCGAGGATATTCGGGCAACGCTTCGGGACCTGCTGCCGAAATAGGTGGCCGAGATGGCGGTTGTAGCGCCGTCCGCGCGCTCAGTTCGCGTCGCTGACGATTTTGATGACCGCTCCCTCCTCAAGTTCCGTCTCATCGCTGATGCGCCGGTTCTCGCGGGCGTCGACGGCGTGGATGTACCCGTCGCCGATGTCCGAGTGGACGGCGTAGGCGAGGTCTTTGGGCGTTGCGCCCTGGCGCAGCAGGAACGCGTCGGGGAGGACGTTCTCCTGGCCGTCGGTCCAGTGCGTTTCGTTCTGGACGGGGTAGGCCGTCAGATGGTTGAGCAGGTCGTAGACGGCGGTGTCAAGGGAGCCCTGGACGCCGGTGCCGCCGTACTCCTCCATGACGCCGCGGATGCGGTTCAGCCCCTCGCGTTGCTGGTCGCTCACGTCGCCGACAATGTCGAAGTCCGGGTCGCCCGGGTCGTAGTCGATGACCCCGGCCTGCGCGGCGTTGCGTAGCGCGAGTTCGCCGTCGGCCGTCACGGGCACGACCACGTCGGCGGCCTCCTGCAGGGCCTCGATGTTCCCCTCGGGGGCGATGTCGGCCTTGTTCGCGACGACGACGAGCGGCTTCGTCCGCTGGCGGATCTCTGTCGCCAGCGCCTCGCGGTGCTCGTCGGTCCAGGCGATGGGGTCCTCTGGGTACTCCAGGTCCCGCAGCGTCCGCGCCACGTCGAGTTCGGAGGCCCCGACACCGGCCAGCATATCCACGAGCGACTCGTCGAGTTTGAAATCCGGCGAGCGGGACTGCCGTTCGATGGACTCCCAGTTGCGCTCGACGATGCTGGCGAGCCACAGATCCATCTCCTCCTCGACGAAGTGGACGTCCTCAACGGGGTCGTGTTCACCGACCTCGACCGGTTCGCCCTCGGCGTCAGTCCCGCCGGAGGCGTCGACGACGTTGAGAATCACGTCGGCGGTCGACAGCTCGTCGAGGAACTGGTTCCCGAGGCCGCGACCCTCGTGTGCGCCGGGGACGAGGCCGGCCACGTCGATGAGCTCCACCGGGACGTAGCGCTTGCCGTCTCGGCAGTTGTCGTCGCCACAGCGCTCCTCTCGGTCGAGACAGGGGCACTCCGTTCGGACGTGGCTGACGCCGCGGTTGGCGTCGATGGTCGTGAACGGGTAGTTTCCGACGTCGACGTCGGCCATCGTGGCCGCCTTGTAGAAAGTAGACTTGCCGGCGTTCGGCTTCCCGGCCAGCGCGATAGAGAGCATGCCAGGACCTACCAGTGGCCGCCGAAAGGGGGTTTCGGTTCGCGGCCCTACAGGCTGACCCGCTCGCCGCGGTCGTCACTTTGTTCGATGGCGTCGAGGACTCGCTGTGCGGCGAGGCCGTCGGCGAAGGACGGCTCCTGTTGCCTGCCATCGGCCACGGCCGAGAGGAACTCGTAATTCTCGTGGACGAACGTGTGCTCCCAGCCGATGACGTGGCCGGGGGGCCACCAGTGGTCGACGTAGGGGTCGTCTTCGTCGGTGATAAGCACCTGCTGGAAGCCGCGGTCACCCTCGGTGAGCACCTGCAGTTCGTTCAGCCGTTCGAGGTCGAACTTGATTGCGCCCTTCGACCCCTCGATTTCGATGGTGTGAGCGTTTTTGTGGCCGTTGGCGACCCGCGATGCTTCGAGCGTTCCCATCGCGCCGCTGTCGAAAGCAATCTGTGCGC
The DNA here is from genome assembly GCF_001647155.1 of Haloarcula sp. K1. Taxonomy (NCBI): domain Archaea; kingdom Methanobacteriati; phylum Methanobacteriota; class Halobacteria; order Halobacteriales; family Haloarculaceae; genus Haloarcula; species Haloarcula sp. K1. The sequence continues at coordinate 44,831 of NZ_LRHL01000042.1, read as the reverse complement.
TGTAGGCGTCATCGACGGTCACCGGGCGCGTCTCGTCGCTCCCCTCTACGGGGCGTTCTTCGGTAAACGTCCGGAGGTGACCGCTCACGTCCGTTATCTCGCCGGCGGCGTCGCCGAGCAGGAACCGGGCTAGATCGACCGTGTGCGACCCGAGGTCGCCGAGCGCCCCGCTGCCAGCCATCTCCTCGTCGTTGCGCCAGGACCACGGCGCGTCGGGATCGACCAGCCAGTCCTGGAGGTACTGCCCGCGGAAGTGGTGAATCTCGCCGAGTTCGCCGTCGGCGATGAGCCCCTTCGCGTACTGGATGGCCGGGACGAAGCGGTAGTTGAACGCCGCGCCCGCGGGCACGCTGGCGTCCGCGGCGGTCTCGGCCATTTCTTCGGCCATATCGAGCGTGGGCGCGAGCGGTTTCTCACAGAACGTCGGCGTCCCGGCCTCCAGCGCTGCGATAGACGGTTCGGCGTGGACGTGGTTCGGGCCGAGGTTGTAGAACACGTCCACCTCGTCGACGACGTCCTGCCAGTCGGTCGCGGTCCGGTCGAAGCCGAACTGGTCGGCCGCGTCGGCCAGCGCGTCCTCGTCGCGGCCGACGAGCACGTCCTTGTTGACGGCGGGCGCTTCGGGGAAGAACATGGGCAGGCGGTCCAGCGCGTTTGCGTGGGCCTTGCCCATGAAGCGGTAGCCGAGCATACCGATATCGAGGGTCATAGCCGGCTGTTCACTCGGAGCCGAAATAACGCTCATGGTGACGGCAGGGCAGCGGGCCGCCCCGAGGGAAAAGCCAAAACCGGATGCCCGTGTTGATACTCCATGGCCACTGAAACGACCGTTCGTATCGAGGATATCATGTCGACGCCGTTAGAGACGATTTCTGCCGACGAAACCGTCAAAGCGGCCGCGACGCAGATGCAAGCGCAGAACATCAACGGCATCTTCGTGCCGGGGGCAGAGGCGGGTATCATCACCACCACCGACATCGTTGATGCCGTCGCAAGCGGGAAGGACCTCTCGTCGGCGACCGTCGGCGACGTGATGACGTCGCCGGTCGAGCGGGTGACGACCTCTCTCGAACTCGGCGAGGCCGCCGCGATGATGACGACCTACGACATCAAGCACCTCCCCGTCATCGACGAGCATCAGGACTACGTCGGCATGGTGTCGTCGACGGATATCACGCAAGCACTCTCCTGAACGCGGCTGTTCTCCAGCGGACTTCCGACAGTCAGATGAAGTCGTCAAGACCGGACGCATCACCGTCGTTGTCACCCGTTCCGGGCAGCGCGTCAGCGATAGCCGAGGTAAACGAGCCGAGGCCGCGCGTCTGATACCAGACCGTTCCGGGGCCGGTGAAATCCATCACGAGGCCCTCGCCGCTGAGCAGCGTCGACTTCAGCCCGCCGACGCGGTGGGCGTCAAAGTTGACTGACTCCTCCCAGGCGACGACGTGGTCGTTGTCGATTGTGTAGGACTCGCCGGCGTCGAGTTCGACGGTTTCCAGCCCGCCGAAGGCCTCGATGAGGACGTTTCCGGTCCTTTCAGCGCCAGCGGCGTGATGCTCGCGCCGGCCAGCATCGACTTGATGCCGCCGAACTCCGAATCGATGTCGATATCCGGGTCGGCTGCGAGGAACGCCCCGTCGACGGCGTACAGCGTCTCGCCAGTGAGTTCGTGATGGTGTACGTCACCGGGCGTGGGCGGCGCGAGGGTCAGGGTGCCCGAACCGCCCTGCGCGGTGAACTCGTTCGCTAGGAGCGACTCACCGCCGAGCATCGACTTCGCGGAGCTGAGGAGGCCGTCCCGGCTGGTCGTCGTCTCGATCTCGATGGTCGGCGAGTGGCTGACCATCGCGCCGGGTTCCGCGAGTATCGATTCGCCGCTGTCGAGCGCAACGCGGACGTGCGTGTACGAGGGCTTGTGTGTGAGTTCGATGTCCATAAGTGTCACTGGATACGGTAGTCCAGTCGTAGTATCACACAGACACTATATAAGCGTAAGTGCCAGAAACGGTCGTGCTGGTGGCCGTATCGGCTACTCCGCCCAGTAGGCGTCGCCGGGCTGGGTCTCGAAGACGGTGCGGTCGAGCACGTCGACGGCCTTCTCCAGTCCCTCGCGTGCGCTAGTGAGTGAGTCCTCGTGTTCGATGGAGAGCGCACCGTCGTAGCCGACCATCCGCAGCGTCGACACCACGTCTTTCCAGTGGGACTCGTCGTGGCCGTAGCCGATAGAGCGGAACAGCCACGACCGGTCCGCTTCGTCTGTGTACGGCGCTGTGTCTAGCACACCCTTCTCCCGGGCGTTTGACTCGTACACCTTCGTGTCCTTGGCGTGGAAGTGGTGGATGGCGTCGTGCTCGCCGAGCAGGCGGATGGCCTCGGTCACATCGATGCCCTGCCAGTATAGATGCGACGGGTCGAAGTTCGCGCCGATTCGGTCGTTCGTCCGCCTGCGGAGTTCGAGCAGCCCGCGGGGTTCGTACACCAGCATATTGGGATGCATCTCGATGGCGATGTCCACGTCGTGTGCGCCGGCGTGGGCCGCGAGGTCCGACCAGTACTCGTCGGCGACGCGCCACTGGTACTCGTGGGCGTCGGCGTGTTCGGTCGGCCACGGCGCGGTGATCCAGTTCGGCACCTCGTCGTTCGGGCCGCCGGCAGGCAGGCCAGAGAACCCCGTAACGGTGTTCACGTCGAGCTGGTCGGCCAGCCGGATCGCTTCCCGGAGTTCCCGGTCGGCCTCGGCGGCCTGGTCGTCGTCGGGATGGAGCGGATTGTTGTGGGTCGCCAGCGCGCTCACCCGGAGGTCGTGTTCGTCTAAAAGCGCCTCGAGTTCGGCCTGTTTCTCCTCGTTGTCGAGATACGCCTGCCGGTCGAGGTGGTCGTCGCCGGGGAAGCCGCCACACCCCAGTTCGACCGCGTCGACGCCTAAGTCGCTGAGATACGCCAGCGTGTCGTCGAGTGACTGTCCGCCCAGCGGGACCGTCAGTACACCAATGTCCATGCGCGGCGATACAGCCGGTGTCGAAAAAAGCGTACTGCCGTCGCTCCGGCCTCGCTATCCAGCCCACAAGCAGTACAGACCAGAGGCGGACCGCGACAGACCGCGGCGTAAAGGATTAACGCCGGGAGTGCGGTGGTACTGTCATGATTGTGGCCGTACTCGGAACCGGACAGCGGGGGCGGGATGTCGCACAGCGATGTGTCCGTGCGGGCCACGAAGTGCGTCTTCGGGGAACGGATGCGTCGGACGTGATGGACCGGGTCGACGAGATCCGGCGCGCATTCAACAGGGACCTCTCGGCCGGTATCGACGGAACCACCGGACTCGAAAGCGCCGTCAGCGGCAGCGGTATCGTCATCGACGCGACCGACGGTGGGACGGACAGCCACCGAGAAGTGGTCGCCGAAACTGAGACGATGGTCGAGGATGAGACGCTCATCGCCGTCAGCGACACGTCGCTGTCGGTGACCGCAGTCGCGACCGGCCTGCGGAGCCCGGACCGGGCCGTCGGCCTCAACCTCGTTGACCCGCCGGACGGCGCTATTGTCGAGGTGGTCATCGCCGAACAGACGACGGCGGCGACCCGCGACCGAGTCACCGACTTCGTCGAGAGCCTGGACGCGTCGCCGGTCGTCGTCCGCGACACGCCGGGATTTGCCGCGCTACGCCTCGAACTCGCTACCATTGCCGAAGCCGTTCGGATGGTCGAGGACGGCGTCGCGGGGATTCGAGATATCGACCGCACGTTCGAGCGTGGCGATTCAGACCGCGACGGGCCACTCGTCCGGGCCGACCGCCACGGGCTGGAAACAGTGCTAACCGCGCTCGAAGACCTCGCCGACCGGCTCGACGAGCGGTTCGAACCACCAGCGTTGCTCCGCCGGAAGGTCGAGGACGGACAGCGAGGCGCTGTCACCGGCGAGGGGTTCTACGTCTGGGAGGAGGGTACCCCGACGGCCGGTGCCGACCCGGACCCGGACGTCCCAACGCGAGATAGCGAGCCCGAGTTCAGATGAGCCAGTCGAACCGCCCTCCGGTCGAACCGGATGGAGATGACGACGAATTTGCGGCCCTGTTCGACGAACTTCAGGAGCTGGAACAGCTCGTCGACTCCGAAGACGAGCGACGGCAGGTCCGGGACGCGATGCGCGCGGCCGCGGATTCCCAGGACCACGAGCCAGCGACCTTCGGCCGGGTCGTCTGGGGCTTCGGCCGGTCCGACCTCGCGGAGGCGCTGCTCGGCTCGCTGCTGTTCGGGATTCCCATGGCTGTCGAGGGCGGGACAGTCGACGCCGGGCTACACATCGCCCAGCACCCGCTGTATCTCGCCGCGACAGTCGCTATCGCTGTCGGGCTAGTCATCTCCATTCTGTACGTGGCCGAGTTTCAGGACGTTCGGGTGGCGAACCCGATTTTCGGATTCATCCCGCGGCGACTCGTCGGCGTCACCGGGACGGCACTCGTCGTCTCCGTCGCGCTGCTTACTGGCTGGGGGCTGGTCGAGTGGTCGACCGAGCCTGCGGTCGTCTACGAGTCGGCCTGCATCTGTGCCGTGGCGTTCGTCCCCATGGCAATCGGCGCTGCGCTCGGGGACATCCTGCCCGGGAACTAGGGCCATGGCAGTCACTCGCGGTGGCGGTCGCGTTTGGCAATCGTTAAAAGCCGCGGTCGGATACGGAGTGGTATGAGCGAGAGCCAACAGAAACAGGCGCGCAAGTGCGTCTCGTGTGGCATCAACATCGCCGGCACGAACGCCGCCGCGTTCAAGTGCCCGGACTGTGGACAGCAGATCTACCGCTGTGCCACCTGCCGGAAGCAGAGCAACCTCTACAAATGCCCGGACTGCGGCTTCATGGGGCCATAACAATGGGGAAAGTAGCAGCCAAGATCAAGGTCATGCCGGAAAGCCCCGAAGTCGACCTCGACGACCTGCAGGAGCGTCTCGAGGGCGTGCTTCCGGAAGGAACGAAGATCAACGGGTTCGAGCGCGAGGACGTCGCGTTCGGCCTCGTCGCGCTGACGCCGACAGTCATCGTCCCTGACGACACCGGCGGGACGGAAGCCGTCGAAGAGGCCTTTGCGAACGTCGATGACGTCGAGTCGGTCTCCGTCGAGAGCACCGGCCGCCTGTAATCGACTCACCGCTGTAGTTTTCCACTCGGGTCTGTAGCGACTGCAAGAGCGTGACCAGCGACGGTCGCGGAACGCACGTTTTATTAGGGCGACCGGATTAGCGAGGAGCAAGAATGCCTAGTTCAAACGGACCCCTCGAAGGAACACGAGACAAGCTCAAGAACAAGCCCCGCGACCGCGGCACCTCGCCGCCACAGCGCGCCGTCGAAGAGTTCGACGACGGCGAGAAAGTCCACCTCAAGATCGACCCGTCAGTGCCGAACGGCCGCTTCCACCCGCGGTTCGACGGCCAGACCGGAACCGTCGAAGGGAAGCAGGGTGACGCGTACAAGGTCGACATCGTCGACGGTGGCAAGGCGAAGACCATCATCGTCACCGCTGCGCACCTGCGCCGGCAAGAATGACGATATTCAAAGAGAAGGTCAGTGAGGAGTTCCTGACGGTCGCGGAGACCAAGGAGATACTCGAAGACCTCGAGATGGAGCGGGCGGCCGAGGAGGACCGCGAGATGCGCTACGAGCTCAAGCGGGCTATCGAGCACGTCAACCGCTTTGCCGTCCTCGACCCCGAGGAGTCGCTGCAGCTGGTCGAAGACCTCGAAGAACTCGAAAAGGTCGACACGCCGACGGCCTACAAGATCGCGAACCTGCGGCCGCTGGACCGCGACGAGCTCCGCGCCGTGTTCGCCAAGGAGCGGTACACGCTCGATGGCGACGAACTCGACGAGATTCTCAACATCGTCAAGCAGTACGCGTAGCGAGGACAATCGTCAGTTCGGCTCTTCGCCGCTCTATCCCTACTTTCACGGACGACCAGCTACGCGGTCGAGATCTAGTTTCCGCTGCCGCTGGACCGAAGCGAAAATAGCGACGGCGCTCCGTGTCGCGGTTCGGGGCATCCACCGGCATTAAGTGTGCTGTGGTCGTACTGCCTGGCATGACTGAATCGGAGAGCGGCGGCGACTCTATGATGGCGGCTGTCCTCGATGTCCTCCCACACGGGCGGCCCGGAGACGACCGGCCACAGCACCAGAAGGAGCCGCTCGCGTACGCGCTCGACGTCGAGGAGTTCTACATTTACGAGCTCCAGCTCGACGACAAGGACGTTGATATTGCATTCGGTGACCGCGTCGACCTGACGGAGTTCGGCCGCGTGACGGAAGTCGAGTTCGAGGATATCCCGAGCGGTGCCCGCTCGGAGCTTGACTACGCCGTCGAGGAAATCGTCGAAGCGAACGAACAGCGGTTCGTCGACTTCTACAACGACGCCCAGCCGATCACGCTGCGGCTCCACCAGCTGAACCTCCTGCCGGGTATCGGGAAGAAGCTCCGGAACACGCTTCTCGACGAGCGGAAGCGAAAGCCTTTCGAGAGCTTTGAAGACCTCGAAGAGCGCGTCAGCGGCCTCCACAGCCCCAAAGAGACACTTGTCGAGCGGATACTCGAAGAGCTACAGGACGACGACCTGAAGTACCGGCTGTTCGTCCGGCGCGAGGAGCAGTCCTCGTAACACTGTCGGCTGCAAGCAGCGAAGCTGACAGCCACCAGTATAAGGCGACCCTTTTCTACCGCGACCCGCTACGGCTCGCTAATGACTACGACCGAGACTGGGACTCGGGACCCCGACGCACTCGTCCGGCGGGCGGGCAAACGGGCCGATACCCGAAAGGACCAGCACTTCCTCGTCGACGACCGGGTACTGGACCGCATTCCGGCGTACGCAACGGACGCGGATGTTGACCTTTCGCACGTGCTAGAGATCGGCGCGGGACCGGGTGCACTGACGGATCGCTTGCTCGCAACCGCTGAGACGGTGACCGCAATCGAACGCGACCCGGACTTCGCGGCCCACCTCCGCGAGGAGTTCGCCGAAGAGATCGCAGCGGACCGCCTCACCGTTGTCGAGGGCGACGCGCTCGACGTTGACCTGCCGGATTTCACCGCCAGTATCTCGAATCTGCCTTATGGCGCGTCATCGGAGGTAGCCTTCCGACTGCTGCCCGAGCAGCGTCCGCTCCTGTTGATGTTCCAGCAGGAGTTCGCCGAGCGGATGGCCGCCGACCCGGCGACGGACGACTACGGGCGGCTCTCGGTCACGGCGGGCCACTACGCCGACGTGGAAGTCGTCGAGACGGTCCCGCCGGAAGCGTTCGACCCGCAACCCCGCGTCACGAGCGCGCTCGTCCGAACCACGCCGCGAAAGCCTGACTACACCGTCCCCAGCGACGACTTCTTCATGGACTTCCTGAAGGCGGTGTTCACCCAGCGCCGGAAGACGATGCGCAACGCCGTCCGAAACACGGCCCACATCTCCGGGCTGGGCGACCCCGACGCGGTAGTCGAGGCCGCCGACGAGGATCTGATGAGCGCCCGTGCCGGGAAGCTCACGCCGGGCGACTTCGCCACGCTGGCGACACTCGCCTACGATGTCGGCGAGCCGGAGGCCTGAGATGGGTGAGGACACGGACGGCCGGGATGCGGCCGACGGAGACAACGGCGCCGGTAACCGCCCCTCGCTGGCTGACCAGCGGGGCGTAGAGTCGGTGTACCAGCCGGCTGAGGACTCGGACCTGCTGGCCCGAACGGCCCGCGAGCGAGTCGATGCGGGCGATACCGTCCTCGACGTGGGAACGGGCTCCGGCTACGTCGCCGCGACACTCGCCGACGCCGGGGCGCGGGCGGTCGGCGTCGACGTAAGCCCGCTGGCCTGCCGAGAGGCGGCCGATAACGGCGTCCCGGTCGTTCGCGGCGACCTCGTCGAGCCGTTCGATGCAGACACGTTCGACCTCGTGGCGTTCAATCCACCTTATTTGCCGACGCCGTCCGAACAGGAGTGGGACGACTGGATGGAACACGCGCTGTCGGGCGGCGACGACGGTCGCCGACTCGTCGACCCGTTTCTCGAAACCGTCGAGCGCGTGCTAGCTCCGGCCGGCGAAGCGCTCATGCTCGTCAGCAGTCTCACGGACCCCGAGGCGGTGCGAGAATACGCGGGCGAATACGGCCTGGCGAGCGAACAGCTTGCGAGTGAGAAACACCCATACGAAGCGCTCGTCGTCCTGCGATTCTATCGCGATTGATTACTGTTGTGCATTTTATCGAATAGGAAATATTAAAGCCCGTCATTTCCTACTCCACGGCAATGACACAGGTAATCGCCACGACCCCTGGGCTCTTTCCGCTCCCGGACTGGGCCAAGGACGAACTGGCAGATCTGAAAGGCCATCAGAAGACCGACCTCATCTCGGGCGACGAGTCCGGCGAGGTCGTCGCGGCCTACGACCAAGCGCGCGAGGAAGTCATCTCCATCCAGCAGGACGCCGGGCTCGACCGCGTCGTCGAGGGCCAGTTCCGCTGGGATGATATGCTCGCGCACCCGCTCGCGGTCCACGACAATGTGGAGACCAAAGGTATCGTCCGCTACTACGACAACAACAACTTCTACCGAGAGCCGGTCGTGCAGGGCGACCTCGGTGCTGACGGCGGCGACGTCGCCGCAGACCTCGGTGCCGCAGCCGACCACGTCGACGACGGCCTGCAGGCTGTGCTCCCTGGCCCGTACTCGCTTGCGGACCTGGCGACCGACGAGCACTACGGCGACGACGCCGAGTTCCTCGACGCCATCGCCGACTTCCTCGCCGAGGAAGTGACCGCGTTCTCCGATATTGAGACGCTGTTCCTGCTTGAGCCGTCGCTCGTCGAGAACACGCCCGCCGACGGCGAGGACGAACGTGCTGCCGAGGCAATCGACGCCGTCGCCTCGGCCGCCGACGCCGATGTCGTCGCCCACACCTACTGGGGCGCAATCGAGGAGAAGGCCTACGCGCACCTGATGGACGCTGACGTGGATGCCATCGGCTTCGACCTCGTTGCGAACCACGACCAGACCGTCTACAACGTGCAGGAGTACGGCACCAAGGACGACGTGGCGCTTGGCGTCGTCGACGGCCAGAACACGCTGGTCGAGGCCCCCGAGACGATTCGGGACCGCATCGACTGGTTCGAACAGCAGACCAACACCGCCTACGACACCGTCTACGCGACGGCGAACACGGAAACGTTCTATCTCCCGGTGAACAAGTTCGAAGACAAGCTCGAAGCGCTCGCAAACGCCGCGGGTCTGGAGGCGGCGGAGGCATAACGATGACAGGACCACGAGACCAGTTCAAACCGGCGGACCACCCGAACGACCACTTCCTGCTGACGACCGTCGTCGGCTCCTACCCCAAGCCCAAGTGGCACGACCGTGCCCGCGAGCTGTTCGAGGATGAGGACGCCGACTTCGGCGAGGACGAGTGGGAGGAATCGAAAGACGACGCCTCGCGGCTCATCACCCACGAGCACGAACGTGCAGGCCTCGATGTCATCTGTGACGGCGAGATGCGCCGCAACGAGATGGTGGAGTACTTCGCCCACCGCATCGACGGCTACGAGTTCAACGGCCGTGTGAAGGTGTGGGGCCACAACTACTTCGACAAGCCCAGCGTCGCCGACGAGGTCGAGTACGGCGAGCAGTGGCTCGTCGAGGAGTTCGAGTTCACCGACGAGGTCGCCGAGCGGCCGGTCAAGGTCCCGATTACGGGACCGTACACGCTGGCGAACTGGTCGTTCAACGAAGTGTACGACAGCGAGGAGCAACTGGCCTACGAGCTGGCCGACCTCGTCAACGAGGAGATCGAGGCGCTGGTCGAGGCCGGCGCTCGCTACATCCAGATCGACGAGCCAGCGCTGGCGACGACGCCGGACGACCACGCCATCGTCGGTGAGTGTCTGGAACGCATCGTCGACGAGATCCCCGACGACGTGCGGCTCGGCCTGCACGTCTGTTACGGCGACTACTCGCGCATCTACCCCGAGATTCTGGACTACCCGGTCCACGAGTACGACCTGGAACTCGCCAACGGCGACTACGACCAGCTCGACGTGTTCAAAGAGCACGAGTTCACGAAGGACTTCGCGATGGGCGTCCTAGACGCACACACCGCCGAAGTAGAGTCCGTCGAGGAGATCAAGGAGAACATCAAGAAGGGGCTGGAGGTCGTCCCGCCGGAGCGACTCACCGTTTCGCCGGACTGCGGCGTGAAGCTCCTGCCCCGCGAGGTCGCCCGCGGCAAGATGGAGAACATGGTGCAGGCGGCTCGCGAAATCGAAGAAGAGCTGGACGCCGGCGAGATTGACGTTGTTGCGAGTGGTGCGGAAGCGCACGCAGACGATTGAATCGGTGAGCGGTCTCAGCCGCGAACCGTCAATCATCCGGGCAGCGGACGACTCGCGCGGTTTGAGCGACCAGCGGAAGCGAAAACTGCGAGACGTGAGCGGCGAACGGGGTGAGCCGCGAACAGCGAGAGGCCGAACGTAGTGAGGGCTCTCGAATAGCGAGCGGGGAGAGCGAGGCGCACTGCGCCTCGAAAATGAACGGCGGAGCCGTGAACGTAGCGACCCGCGAGCAGCGCGGTTGGAGCGGTCAACAGGAGTCCAAATGCGGCGTGGACGCGACTACCCGTATTTTCGACGAAGGTGGGCTGCGATTTCGGCAGCTATCGAATATTCTCAGGCGCACCGGTCACGGAACCGGCAAATGTAGCGGACACGTATGCGACCATCCCCGGTGCGGGATCGAGCAAGACATGTGGAACTTCTGGCCAGCGAGCCCTCGAACAGGTCATCACGGGAATGCTTGAACACCAAAGTCCCGAATAGACAAGTATACGATTCCTTATAAATTTGTGAATTGATCGTCACAACTGAAAGGAACAGGCCACTAATTTGTTCGACAGATATCGAAACTAACATCGACCTAAGAGGAAAATAATTGTTGACGTACTAATAATATAAGGGGCTTCCGTATTCAGGTAGATACCCCATATTATGTATATAGAGACACTCATACCACTGATTCTCTATTCCAAGATTATGTTATATGCTAGCATGTAAGTCTGGGAAAGAGTTTTGAGGGTCTCTGGAGAAGCTAGCGATGTGAAAGCTATGACAGGGGACACACATCTTCGGGCGGAACTGTATCTTCGTGGAGATACCTACGGCACGTTCGACGCTCAACAGCAGGTGCTCAATCGGGTCAAGCGACTGGAGGCCAATGGCGTGTTCAGCGAGTCGATGGTCGCCGGTGAGTGGCAGCGGATCAGGACGATGGCGGAGGACAAGCGGTCGGAAGCCATCCAGACTTACGAGGAGTTCACAGACTGGGCAGGCCAGAACGGCCACTCGCTCGAACCGGCCTTCGAACGACGGAATCGGAGCTACGTCGGGATGGACCGCGTCGACGACGTCGTCGTGTTCCCAGTCGTCTCGCTGGCGATCTACGACGGCGACGACCTGGAGGGCGTGTTCCCGTGTTCGGACGACGAACGGACCTACACCGTCGGTGACGCGCTGGAGGCCTTCGAGCGCGGCGACGAGCACTGGCTTGCACAGTTCGACTCGCTGTCGGTCGACCGAACCGACCCGTTGCTAGAACCGGGTGTCGACGCGACGATTTAACCGCGTAGCGCGTCGACCGGTTCTTCGCTCGCTGCTTTCCAGGCCGGATACAGGCCGCTGACGATGCTCGTCAGCACCCCAAAGGTGAACGCCGCGCCGACGTACCAGGCGTTTGGCAGCCTGAAGACCGCCATCGCATCGCCGACGGCGTAGTGGTTTATCGCCAGCCCGGCTCCGACACTCAGAATGACACCAGCGATGCCGCCGAGGAACCCGAGCAGCGTCGCTTCCATCAACATCACTTTGAGGACGTCCCGCTTCTGGTAGCCGACCGCTCTGAGGACGCCGATTTCCTCCCGGCGTTCGACGGTGGACATCAGCATGACGTTGAGAATCGAGATACCGGCGACGAGCAGCGAGATCGATGCGATGCCGGCGAGGACGGTGTTGATTATCTGGAACTGCTCCTCGATGGTATCGACGAGAGAGCCCAGTTCCTGAACGAAGACCCGCTCCTCGCGGTCGTTGAGAGAGTTACGTATCCCCATGGCTGTTTCGTTGGCCTGCGTCCCAGTGGACTCGATAACGTACACTTCCGAGTAGCCACGCTGGCTGAACGACGTAGCCGGCATGATGATTCGGTTGTCGGGGTTCGTCGAGGAGAACGGGTCGCCTTCTTCGAGCACGGCCCGGATGCGGACGCTGGTCCCGTTGACAGTGATCTGGCTCCCGGGATGCAGGTCGTGCTCCTCCGCGACGTCTGACCCGACGAGGGCACCGGACCGGAACGGCGAGACCCGTCCCTCCTTGGCCTCGTACAACGCCGCCGGGTCCTCGACGCCGTATATTTGTTCCCTGACTGCGTCCTCGCGGTTGTACGACACCGGCTCAATGCGAGTCTTTACCGGCGAGACAGTCGCTGTCGGGCTTGCCTCTCTGCGGATCGTACGGATATCGCGTTCGGTGAGTTCAGTGATGTTTTCGCCAGAGTTCGGGTACACCGTGAGCTGGTTGCCGACGTTGCCGAGGTTCTGGGTGAACGAGTACTGGAGCGCGACGCCGAACATCCCCAACGAAGCGATGGCGACGACGCCGATGACGATACCCAGCGACGCCAGCAACGACCGCATCTTCGTCCGCGTGAGGTTGCGACGCGCCATCAGTGCGGCCGGGAAGAACCTACCCGCCATTCTTCCGTTCCCTCCCGATGGTGCCGTCGACCAGATGGACGGTCCGGTCGACGTATTCGTTGACCAGGTCGTCGTGGGTGACTGCGACGATTGCCACGTCGTCCTCGTCGGCGATGCGGCGGAACTCGTCGAGTATCTGCCGTCCGGTTTCGCTGTCGAGGTTACCCGTCGGCTCGTCGGCGAGTACGACCTTCGGGCTGTTGATGAGCGAGCGCGCGATGGCGACGCGCTGCTTCTGGCCACCGGAGAGTTCGTCGGGCTTGTGGTCGAGTCGGTCACCGAGTCCAAGCCGTTCCAGAAGCGTTCTGGCCCGTTTTGTGACTTTCGGGTCACTGTCCAACAGCAGGGGCACCTCGACGTTCTCGACGGCAGTCAGCGTCGGCAGGAGATAGAAGTGCTGGAACACGAACCCGATCGTTCGCTTGCGGAGCGCGGTCCGCTTGCTGTCGCCGAGTCCGGTCACGTCCTGCCCCTCCAGCAAGACGGTCCCTTCCGTCGGCGTATCAAGTAGTCCGAGGATGTTCAGTAGGGTCGTTTTGCCACTGCCGCTGGGCCCCATAATCGAGACGAACTCGCCGGCTTCGAGGGCGAAGTCGATACCCGCCAGTGCGTAGAGGGTCTGGCCGCCGGTACGGTAGCGCTTGACCAGTCCCTGTGCGTCGATGACCGTCATACCTCGATATCGTCGTCACTGCGGCGGTAGCGGCGCACGAGGACACCGACGACGACCAGTAGCGCCAGACCACCGGCGACGAACACCGGCAGCATGCTGTTCTGGTCACCACCTTCGCTGTCACCGTCCTGCTCCGGCTGTGGTGCCATACCGCCCAACCGGTCGAGATCGACGTCGAACGTCTGTCGCTTCCGCGTGTCGTCGACGAGGTACGTCACTTCCAGTGGCACCGACGTGACGTTCCCCTCCGTTCGGGCGTACACGTCGAAGGAGACGAAGTCGCTGGCCGGGACCGTGCCGACGAAGTAGTCGCGGTTCGGCGTCGCCGGAGTGACGGTTTCAGTATTGACGACACTCACGAGGACGCTGTCCGCATCCGTCGACCCGACGTTGCTTGCACTTCCGGAAATCTGCAGTCGACCGCCCTGTCTGACCACGTCCAGACCGGTAAGATCTATCGTTCCCGGGACGGACCGGAGCGTCGTTTCGGTGGTCGTCTGCTCCGTTTCGGTTCCGAGTTCGTAGTTGGCCGTGACGGTGACGTCCGCCCGGGGCTCGTCCATCGTGGCGTTCAGCCGCACCTGCCGGGTCGTACTGGCCGAGATGTTCTCGAGCAGTACGCGCTGGAACGACGCGTTCTCGGACGTTGCACTGATCATGACATCAGAGAGCGGAGCGTTGCCCCCGTTGGAGACGGCGACCCGTAGCGCGCGGTCGGTGCCGCTACCGACTGCAGTCGTATCGAGTTCCACGCTGTTCCGGAGCGGGTCCGACTCGATGACTGTCGTCCGAGTCGTGTTGCGAGTGGTATCCCCGTCAACGGTGTAGCTGATCGTTGCAGTCAGCGAGTGTTCGCCGGCGGATTCAGGACGGAACCGGAACGGGGCTGTAATCGAGCCGTTCTCTGCGACGCTTGACCGGACTGTCCGACTGTTTGTCATCTTGACGCCATCGCCTTCGACGACAATCTCAACGTTCGTTATCTGGGTGTCGAGCCCGTTTGCGACGGTGACCTCGCCGGTCGACTCAACGCCGGCGACAGAGTCGTTGGCCGTGATATCTACCTGCGGGTGACGCTCTTTGACGTTTAGCTTCACCGGGTATCTGAGTTCGACGTTCTCGCCCGTCCCGCGGTCACGGCCGTACACGATGACGCGGAGGTCTTTGCTGCCGGACGAATCAAACGATGCAGTCAGGGGTACTTCCAGCGTACTGCCCGGCGCAATCGAGCCCAGATTCGAGACGCGCTCGTATTCTGTGATTCCTCTGCCGCCCGACTTCCGGATCGCGATGTCGTTGATTTCGAGGGGCGCGTCGCTACTCTCTAGGTTTCGGACAGTCGTGTCGAACGTGACGGTTTCACCCGGTGCTGGTGACGACGGCGACACCTCGACGTTCGATATCGACGCGTTGACGCTCGCGCCGGCGACTGAAAGCGGAAGCGAGCCGACGACGACTAAGCAGGCGAGTACAGCCACACCGTGGCGCATCACGCAGTCACCTCTACCTGCAGTAGTCGTATGCCGGTCCAACCACTCCTCGGGAGGATGCTATCGGGGACCATTACCATGTGCGCCGGTCTGTTCCGGTCGATGTTAAATATGCTGCATATCTCTCGTACGGGCTGGTGTCGCTATGTCCCTCCCGGGAGTGGGAAGGGGCGACACCAGCCCGTATCAGTGGGAAACTGCTATCACAACGCCACCCCCAGCGGTGGACATGCGCGTCATCTGTGCCGGCCACGTCAACTGGGACGTGACGCTCCACGTCGACCACTTCCCGAAGCCCGACGGCGAGGGGCGCATCACCGACCGGTCACAGTCCAGCGGAGGGAGCGCGTCGAATGCGGCCGTCGCACTCGCCGGGCTTGATGCGGACCCGCTGGTCCTCGGGAGCGTCGGCCGGGATGACCACGGTACCATGGCTCGGCGCGAACTGGCGGCGGCCGGCGTCGAGACGCTACTGGTCGAGTCGGACGAACCGACGGCGGTGAAATACCTCATCGTGGACGAGAACGGCGGCGTCGCGGTGCTTGGAAACGACGGGGCCAACGAGGCGTTCTGTGCGTCGGATCTCCCGGCCGAGACCCTGGCCGAGGCAGACCACCTCCATCTGACCGGCCAGGACCCCGCGACGGCTGCGACGCTCGCCCGCGACGCCGCGGCCGCGGACGTCCCGGTGAGCTTCGACCCCGGCCGTCGGCTCCCATACCGCGATTACTCGGCGGTGCTCTCACACGCGGATCTCCTGTTTTGCAACGACCGGGAGGCCGACCACGCCGAGGACAGCGGCCTTTTCGACACAGTGCCGACGGTCGTCGTCAAACACGGGGACTGCGGCGCGACAGCCTATATCGACGACCGGACAGTCACGAACGCCGGGTATCCCATAGAATCTGTGGACACCGCAGGCGCGGGGGACGCGTTCGCCGCCGGGTACCTTCTCGCCAGTGCAGAGGAGACCAATCCGGAACGGGCGCTCGCAGTCGCCAACGCCTGTGGCGCGCTCGCAGCGCAGTCACCCGGCGCACAGACGACACTCGACTGGGAGTCTGTGTGGGAGCTTGTCGACAGCGGGCAATCGCCCGAGACGGCCTAATCCGCCTGTATCTCCTCGACGAGCCGCTCGAACTGCTGGCGGTACTGGGCTTCGGCACGAGCGGCGGCGAGGCCGGACTCGTCGGCGAAGACCGCCTCGAAGCCGGCCATCCGCCACAGGAGCGTCGAGAGCTGGTAGAGGGGCCGTCGCCGCTCGTAGCCCTCGTCGAACTCCATCGGGCGCATCTCCTGATACCCCTCGTGGAACACCGTCCGAAGCGAATCGCGCAGCTCCGGGTCCTGAAACGACGAGTCGATGAAGAGGAATTCGGTCTGTGCGAGGTTGTACTCCGGCAGCGCCGCGAGCACGTCCTGCCAGTCGAGGACGGCCGTAATCGGCGCATCCGCCGTCTGCTCGAACATCAGGTTCGCCGGCCTGAAATCGTCGTGTACCAGCCGCGGAACGCCGTCCTCGGGCACCATACTCAGGGCCGGTTCGATACAGTCCCACGCCCGGTCTGTCATGTCCTCGAAGGGCGTCCCGTCGAGATGAGAGAGGTGGGATCTGGTGAGACTCTCGAAGTACTCCCGCCAGTTACCCATCCAGTCACTCACGATGATCCGGTCGTCGTGGAGCGTGAGTCGGCCGAACGCCTCGAATCCGATCTCAGAGTGCATATCGCCGAGAATCCGACCGGACTGGGCTAGCACCCGCCGTCGGTCCTCGGTCGAAAGCCCGGCGAACTCTTCGGCCAGGTTCTCGCCGTGGATGCGTTCGGTGACAAAATACGGCGGCACGTCGGCGTCGGGGTCGTCCTCGTAGACGAGGATGCGTGGAACAGGGACGTCGGTCCGGGCGGCGACGAAGTCGTGGAGACAGGGTTCGACGGCGAACGGGACATCGCCCTGTGGCTTGAATTTCACGACCACCTCGTACGCCTCGCCCTTGTGGCGTAGCGTTACCATGTAGACATCGCTCTGGTGGCCCCCACCCGGTGTCTCGAACTGAAACCCCTCGTAATCCGGGCCCGACTCTGTCAGCACGGCTTCGATGTCCTGTTCCGGAGTCTGCACTGGCGTACCATATAGCGGGCGAGCAAATAAATCTGTCAATCCCGTCGTGGACAGCACTGATACCCGATTCGGGCGTTGTCGGTCGACCCGGTTCGGACGCTGTCAGTCGCCGTCTCCGCGCTACCAGGAGTGGAACGGTGAGACTTGTTTCGTCCCGTCAGTCACTTCGAATCGTGCGCCGCCGGCCCTGCTCTCAGTCACCGAGATGTCCCAGCCGTGGGCGTCGATTATCTGCGTTACGATAGACAGGCCAAGGCCGGTGTCACTCCCTGAAAAGCTGTCTACCGAGAGAAGGGAGTCTAGTTCATCGGAGGGGATGCCGGGACCGTCATCAGCGACGTAGAAGCCGGTCACGCGGCCCTCGGTTCGCTCGTCTGCAGTGTCTATCTCGGCTGTCCCGTCGTCGAGAATCGGACCGACCCAGACGGTCACGTCGTCGCCCGCGTGGTCCGCCGCGTTCCGAAAGAGGTTCTCGAACACCTGTTTGAGGCGGTTCTGGTCACCGAACACCGGGGCGGACCCTTCGACCCGCAGCGTTGCGTCAGCCGTTCTGGCCATCTCCCAGGTCTGTTCGACAATGGTATCGAGCGAAATGGCGGTTCGGTCTTCGACCGCATACCCCTTCTTTGCGAGGGTCAGCAGGTCGTCGATGAGCGCTTCCATGCGAGCCACACCTTCCTCCGCATCTTCGAGATGGGACAGGTCGCCGGTCTCTCGCACGAGTTCGAGTCGCCCCTCGACGACGTGGAGGGGATTTCTGAGGTCGTGGGAGACGACGCCGATGAACTGTTCCATCCGGTCGCGCTGGACGCGGAGGTCGTGCTCGCGCTCGGCTTTCTGCAGTGCCGCCTGGACGTGCGTCGCGTACATCCGGGCGAGTCGAAGCGTTTCGCCGTCAAACGTAACGGGGGCGAGGGACCCGATGTTGATAACGCCGTACTCGGCAAGCGGCAGGATGATCTCGCTGCTGACGGGCGAGTTCTCGTTGTACTGGCGCTGCTCGTCGTCGAGTTCCGAGTACGTCCGAACTTCGTCCTGCTCGAACGCCTCCCACGAGAGACTGTTGCCGGGCCGGTAGGTGACCGGCCAGTCGAATACCTCGTCCGCCCGCTCCGTCGACGCCGCCAACTGCAGTTCCGACGCGTCGCTGTCATACAGCCACAGCGCTCCGAGTGGCACGTCGAACACAGACGAAATCCCCGACATTGCGATCTCGCATATCTCACGCTCGGACTCCGCAGCCATCAACTGCTGTGTTACGGCCTCGAACGAATCGAGATCGAATGCGACCATTAACTCCCCACCCATCCCGTATAATTCATGCAACCGTATATATAAAACGCGGTGATCTCGTGTCAGTGATACGTAGCATAGCGTCGTCGGTCCGCCGATGTCGCGGGACCTTTGTATCCACAGTCCTCAGGGAGCGGTATGCGAACGGTCGAAATCGACGGCCTCCCGGTGGGTGATGGGCACCCGACACGCGTCATGAGCGTGTTGAACATGAGTTCGAACTCCGGGTACAAGCCGAGCGTGTATCTGGACCCCGCGGAAGCCGCCGACGCAATCGAGGAGAACCTCGTCCCCGCCGGCGCAGACATCATCGACGTCGGCCTCCAGTCGGCCAACCCCAAGTACGAGTCCAAGCCGGTCGAGATGGAGAAAGACCGGCTCGAAGAGGTCGCGCCGCTCGTCGACGAACTCGACGCTGACGTGCCGCTGTCGCTCGAAACTCGGTACGCCGAGGTCGCCGAGGAGGCCATCGGCCACGGGTTTGACCTTATCAACGACGTGTGTGGCTTCGCCGACCCGGAGATGAAAGGTGTCGTCGAAGACCACGACATGCCGGTCGTCAAGATGGCCAGTCCGCCGGACCTGGCCCGGCCCGGCGCGCTGAAGAGCATCGACGACATCTTCGAGGCGCTCCAGCGGGACGGGTTCACGGACAAGACAATCATCGACCCCGCTTTCGGTGGCTGGTACGACGGCAAGGAGTTCGAGGACAACTGGGAGATGTTCCGCCGCCTCCGGGAGTTCCGCGCCTTCGACAGACCGATGCTCACGGCGACCAACCGCGAGGACTTCCTCGGTGACCTGGCCGACCAGCCCGAGACGGAGAACCAACTCGCCGTGTCACTGGCTGCGGCGACGATGGAAGTCGAACGCGGGGCCCACATCATCCGAACGCACGACACACGCGAGACCCACGACGTGGTCAAGGTGGCCGACGCGCTCGGCGACGAGCGGACGACGCGTGCCGAAACTGAGCCCGGCCCCACCGTGGCGGAACTGACCGACGTGACGCTGCGGGAGGTGGCCCGGCATCAGGCCCTCGGCGAGACGGTCGCCGGCGGCACCGACGACGGCGCGACGCTGACGTTCCTGCTCGGTGACCTGACCGACGACGCACGGGCAAGTCTCCGGGCCGTCGCCGAGGTGACCGACGTGGTAGTCGTCGAGAAAGACAGCGGCAGCCTCTACGTCGGCGGCGCCGCGGTAGCACTGAAAGTGGTCGCCGACAGCCTCGCCGAAGACGGCCACCGCGAACTCGCCGGCGAGTTGCGAGCGTCGCTATCGCGGCGTGTGTAGGTGGCGCGACTGGGCCGACTGCAGCGATGCCCACACAGTCCGGTGCAACAATACTGGCCGTCGGTGGCTGTTCATCGGAACGAGGAAATCACGCGGCTCTCTCCATCAGGGAATAGGACCGACCACGGGTCACTAGCCACGCATCAAATGCATGACCTCATCGACCACAGCAGGTTCGACAGCGACGACGTAGCTGCTCCCCGGTGTCAGGGTCGTGTCAGCACGAGCGATTCGCTCACCGTTCGCGTCGGACACGACGAGGGTTCCCTCGGGAAAGCGGACATCTGAGAGGGGTTTTCCGGCGGCCGGGGCGTCGTCAGCAACGCGGATGAGCATGATATCGAGGTTGCCCGTCACGTCGGCGAGCGTCTGGACATCACTCCCTATGATTTCGTTGGCTGCCACCCTCGAGCCGGCCCGTTCGGGAAAGACCACCGCGTCGACAAATCGGGTGTATGACTCCCCGCCAGTGCGGTCGATACGGGCGACCGTTCGGATGTCGGGTGTCAACTCTGCAGCAGCTAAACAGACCGCGAGATTTAGCCCTGTTTCACCCGTAAGCGCGGCAATTACGTCCGCTCGCTCAAGGCCTGCCTGTTCGATGATATCCGGATTTGTCGCGTCACCCTGGATAACAGTCGCTATCCATTGATCGGCGATATCCGAGACAATCCGGTCATCGCGTTCGATTATCGTCACGTCGTGACCGCGGTCAGCGAGTATCTCGGCTGTTTGGAAACCGACGCGTCCACCGCCAGCGATGATAATGTCGAGGTCACTAGTCATGGTTAGTCTTCAGCTTCAGGTGTTATTTCAGTGGCGGCAGCCGCCTGTTCGCGGTCCGATTGCTCTCTCACACGTTTAAGCGCGAAATACACGAGGGCTCCGAGCAGAATCCACGCCATGCTGAGTGCCAACGCCAATGGATCTGTTCGGAGCAGGTACTCCACGAGCACCCCTGTTAGAAGCAGATTGAGCGCGATACCAATCAGTGGCGGCGCCGGGTAGAACGGCATCTCGTACGGCCGGTTCATGTTCGGGCGCTCCCTGCGGAGTCTGATGACGGCGACGTTGACGATGACGAACGACAACAGGAAAAACAGGCTCGACATGTTGCCAGCACTTTGTGTCGGCAGTGCCACTGACCCGAGCATCACGACTGCGCTGGCGAGGATTGCGACGAACGGCGTCCCGTAGCGGTGGTGAATCTGGCCGATCGACGGGAGCAACTGTCCCTCACGTCCCATCGAGAACGCCACGCGTGACGACGCGATGACGACTGCGTTGAGGGCGGTGAGTGTCGAGAACACGGCCCCGAAAACAATGAGTGCACCACCGTTCTGGATAATCGGTAATCCGGTCGGCATGAACGATGTGGCTGCCGTGGCGATGCCCGCCTCGCCGGCGTCGGCGAGTCCTTGAGCCCCGAGCGTGCCGACGGCGACGGTCACAACTGCCAGATAGACGACAACCGTAACAGCGAGACTGATGAATATCGCCTTGGGGATGTTTTCACGCGGGTTCTGTACCTCCTCGGTGACGGTGGTGATGAGGTCGTACCCCTCGAAGGCGATGAAGGTTAGCCCCATCGCCGGCAGAACCGCGGCCGCCCCGCTGCTCTGTGGAAACAGCGGCTGGAATTCGGCCCCGGAGAACATCGGAGACGCGAGTCCGAACGCGACGAACACCACCAGAATGGAGACTTTGATGATGGTGAAAATCGTCTCGACACTGCCGCTGGCGGCCGTCGAGACGGCGTTGAGCGCCACCAAACCGAGTACCGCCACGAACGCCAGCAGGAAGGCCAGCGGGAGCGCCGCGTCGATGACTGGAACCGCGACAGCCCCCACTTGATCCGGTGGCGGGACCACACCATAGACGTGCAGCAATTCGAGAAAGTTCGGTGCAAAACCCAGCGCATACAGCGCCCCCGCAATCATGTAGGCAAACCAGAGCATCCAGCCCATGATGAACGAGGCGAAGTCGTCGAATATCTCTCGCACGAAGGCGTATCCACCGCCGCTTTTCGGAATCGAGGCGGCAAGTTCCGCATACGAGAGTCCTGTGAACGCTGTGACGACGCCATTCAACGCAAAGACAAGAATCGCTGCCGGACCAGCGATTTCGGCAGCCAGTCCTGTCAGCACAAAGATACCGGCCCCGATCATCGCTCCCATCCCAATCATCGTCGCGTCAAGTAACCCGAGTTCAGCCTCGGGCGACCGCGTCTGGCTCTTGCTCATTGCGTTCTGGTTGTAACTGGCGCGCTGTCCATCGTACGCTGTATGTGCTTCGCTCGGTCCATTTGAGTACCGGGGTGAGTTCTCCTATTGTAAGAACTGTGAGGGGATTTCATTAAGCCTTCTGTCGGGTGACCTCGGATATAACCAGCTGTGTTCCCGCTCGGTTAGAACTGGCGGGGCATTGAAGATGGCACGTTGTCAACAGTACGCTAATGGCCCGGACAAAGCGATTCATCATCGCCGGCGGTGGACGTGTCGGGAAACAGACCGCCGAGAACCTCGTCGATCAGGGTCACGACGTACTGTTGATCGAGTCCGACGAGGAGCGCGTGGAGGCGCTGTCAGATGCGTATATCGGGCCGGTCATCCACGGTGACGCCACGCGACCGTCGATTCTGCAACAGGCTAACTTAGCTGAGGCCGACGCTATCGCCGCGCTCACCGACGAACCGGGCACGAACCTCGCTATCTGCATGGAGGCCCAGCAGTATGCGCCCTCGATTCGGACCATCGCAAGAGCGGAGACGGAGGCGGACCATGAGTACGACGAAGTCGTTGACGCGACGCTGCTACCCGAGTATCTCGGTGGGGACCACGCGGCTGATATCCTGACCGGTGAAGACATCCGGACGCTCGTCTATCCGACTGCTGACCTCGATATCATCAAGGTGACGGTCGCCCCGTCGGCTCCTGTGGCGGGGCGTCGTCTCGACGAAATTGCGCTTCCGTCCGGCAGCCTGCTGATCTCGACGGCGGACCGAACGGAACTCGCGGGAGCTGATACGGTTCTGGAGGCTGAGGAGCAGTATATTCTCGCTGTCGAAACCGATGTCGTCGACGAAGTGTTGAAGCTCATGCGCGGGTAGCAGTCCGAATTGTCGGCGCACCGTCTATCGTCCCTTGATATTTATTCATATTCGAAACAGTGGATACACACGCTTAACAGCGAGTGGATTCTCCAACCACTATGAGCAGTGAGTCCACAGACGAGGGTCTCCTCGCCCACGTAATTCTCCCTGTCGCTACTGCAGACGATGCGCTGGCGACAGCGAAAGCGCTTAAACCGTACAAGCCGAGTAATGTGACCACGCTTCATGTCGTAGAAAAGGGCGGTGGCGTCCCTGACAAGACGCCGGTCGAACAATCCGAAGACTTAGCCGAGGAATCGTACGCGGCCGTCCGATCCGTATTCCCTGACGCCGACGACCACACAGCCTACGGTCGAGATGTCGTGGAAAAAATATTCGAGGCCGCTGACGAAGTGGACGCCAGCGCCATTGCCTATCGGTCCCGTGGTGGGAACCGGCTCATGCAGTTTCTCGCCGGTGATCACTCTCTGAAACTGGTGACCAAGGCGGACCGTCCCGTCATCGCCCTCCCCCGAGTGGATGAGACATGAGTGAGGAAGACCTCGCGAAAGACCTCGGGCCACTGGCGGCCCTGACCATCGGTGTCGGGACGATGATCGGCGCGGGCATCTTCGTCCTGCCGGGAGAGGCCATCCTCAAGGCCGGGTCATTCGCATCGGTAGCGTTCGTTCTGGGCGGTATCATCGCCATGTTCACAGCACTGTCGGCCAGCGAACTCGGCACTGCGATGCCCCGGTCGGGTGGGGCCTACTACTACGTCAATCACGCGCTGGGACCGATGTTCGGGTCGGTCGCTGGCTGGGCCAACTGGCTCGGACTAGCCTTTGCCAGCGCCTTCTACATGGTCGGGTTCGGCCGATATATTGCCCGCATCTTCGGCCTCTCCGGCAGTGTCGGTGTCGGCCCGGTATCGATTACCGTGGTAAAACTAGTGGCACTCGCCGGCGGCGCCTTCTTCGTCCTCATCAACTACGTCGGTGCGAAGGAGACCGGCCGGCTTCAGAACATCATCGTCGTCCTGCTAATTGGTATCCTCACGGTATTTACCTTCCTCGGGACGCTCCGAGCGGAACCGTCGAACCTCCCGGCCGCGACGGACGTGGTCACCACCTTAGAGACGACGGGCCTCATCTTCGTTTCCTATCTCGGATTCGTCCAGATTACGAGCGTGGCCGAGGAGATCAAAGACCCCGGAAAGAACCTTCCGCGGGCAGTCATCGGCAGCGTCGTTATCGTGACCGTCATCTACGCGCTCGTGCTGGTGATCATGAGTGCGGCCGTCCCGCAAGGATTTATCGCAGATATCATCAGTTCCGATGCCGAGAACCCAATCGCTGTCGTCGAGGTCGGGAGCTACATCCAGGGGGCCGCAATGGGAGGTGCGCTCCTGTTCGGCGGCTTGCTGGCTACCGCCTCCAGTGCGAACGCCTCTATCCTCGCGTCCTCGCGTATCAACTTCGCAATGGGACGTGACCGGATCGTTACACCGGCCCTCAACGAGATACACCCCCGCTACGGGACGCCGTACAGAGCCATCGGCATCACTGGCGGTCTGATTCTCCTGTTTATTGTCATCGGAGACTTGACGCTGCTTTCGGGTGCTGCATCGGGACTTCATCTCATCATCTACGGGTTGCTGAACCTCGCACTCATCGTCATGCGCTACGTGAACCCCGAGGAATACACGCCCGACTTCGTCGTTCCACTGTATCCGCTCTTGCCGATTCTCGGCGTCGTGCTCTCCTTTGCGTTGCTGGTGTTCGTTGCCGGAGACGCACTGTTGCTTTCGTTTGGTATCGCCGCCGCGGCGGTACTATGGTACGGACTCTATGCCCGCTCACGCACCGAAAAACAGGGTATTCTCTCGAAACACATCATTTCACGGTCCGACGAGATGCCCGACGCGGCCGTCAGCGCGGCCGCCGGCGTCCAGCCTGATGGCGGTCAGTATCGCGTGATGGTGCCACTGGCCAATCCCGCACACGAACAGGAACTCATCACGCTCGCCAGCGCAATCGCTAAACAGCGAGGCGGGAGAGTAATTGCCACCCACATCGTCACGGTCCCGGACCAGACGGCGCTCTCAGCCGCGGCCGGCCGAAGCGACGAAATAGACAAGAGCTCACAGCAACTGCTAGACAACGCTCGAGCGGACGCTGAAACGTTCGGCGTCGACGTTGAGACACACACTATCCTATCACACAAATCATACGAGGCCATCTTCGATGCCGCCCGCACACACACCGCCGACCTCGTCGTGATGGGGTGGGGGCCGGACTCACACGGTTCACCAGGGCGTGCGGAATCGGCCATAGACGAGCTCACGGAAGCAGTCCCCTGTGACTTCCTCGTCCTCCGTGACCGCGGATTCGACCCCTCGCACATCCTGCTCCCGACGGCTGGTGGGCCGGACTCTGAGCTGTCAGCTGCCACTGCAAAGTTGCTGCAGTCCGAATACGACTCCAAAGTGACACTGCTCAACGTTAACGACAACCGTGAGGCAGGCAAGCAGTTCCTCGAAGAGTGGGCGGTCGAACAAGGGCTAGAAGACGCCGAATTCCTCGTCAAATCTGGTGACGTCGAGACGGCTATTGTGAATGCCGCTGATGACGCCACGCTCTTGCTCCTTGGCGCGACTGAGGAAGGGTTACTTCGCCGACTCGTCTCCAAATCGCTCGTACTGGATATTGTCGACGACGTGGAGTGTACGGTCTTGCTGGCAGAGAAACACCGCGACCGTGGTCTGATCGAGCGACTCTTCTGAGTCCGGATTTCACATCTTCATCGAGACGCTTGCTACGCTGTCGCTCTTGATCGATTGTGTCGGCACTCTCACTCCGAAAACGACGGTTCAGTCGGGACTACAACGCCAAACGACTCCAGCGGTTCGCTGGTATCCAGTCTCGGGCGGGTACAGAGAGACTTGCTGCTGGACAGGGCTTTGTAACTCTCTGTCAGCGAAGCCATGGGCCAGGCACATCAGCCGTTTTGTTTCCGCTTTTCAGACCAGTTCGTCGTGGAGGTCGTGGAACGACCTGATGGTCAGGTCCGGCTCGCCGGCGAAGGCGTCCCACGGGCCGTCATCGCGGTTGACCCAGACGCCTTGCATCCCGGCGTGCATCGCACCGTACACGTCGAAATAGCCCGCGGTGACGTGGGCGATTTCCTCGATTTCGGTCTCCGTTCTCTCTGCCGCATGACGGTACAGTTCGGCCGCCGGCTTGAACGTCTGGATCTCGTCGGCGCTGACGGTGTCTTCGAGCAGACCGCCGATGCCGGCGAAGTCGACCATCGATTCGAGCATCTCGGGGTTGCCGTTCGAGACGACATAGAGGTCGTAGCCGGCGTCGTAGAGCCTGTTCATGCCGTCCCGTACGTCGTCGAACACGTCGAGTTCGTGGTAGACCGCGAGAATCTCGTCGCGCTCCTCCGTCGTGATGTCGACGCCGTGGGCGTCCAGCGCGTACTGGAGCGCATCGCGATTCATCTCGTAGAACGGCTTGTAGGCGTCGATCTGGTTGGCGAGGAAGGTGTACGCCAGCGAACGGGAGCGCCAGAGCCGGGACACCGGCCGGGGGTCGTCCACCCGGTCGGCGAGGGCCTTTTGCGCCGCTTCGACATCAACGATGGTGCTGTACGAGTCAAAGGTAATCGTCGTCACGCGGTCCGGGTCGAACGGCATAGGCACCCGTAGAAGCGGCGGCCTCATATAGCCGGTCGCCGAGTCGAGCGTCCAGCCGTCCGGTACGGGCCCACTCACAGCTTCACATGTGACGTGACCGGTCCCCGCTCAGTGCACGGACATCTCGGACAGGACGCTGCCACAGTACACGGCGATGATGATGAGCAGGATGCCGACGGCACCGGGAGGTCTTCGAGCGTCAGCGACACCAAGTAGAAAGCCAGGCCGTAGCCGACGACGACACCGGGTAGCCCCTCCTGAGGCGTGGCGACCCGGTCACCGTCCCGTGAATAAACCGCGGACAACGGGCGACACTCCCCCTCTCATGTGGCTTTATCTCCCGTGCGGCCGCACTGCGAGCCATGTCTCAGGTACGTACGTTCCAGTCGCTGACAGGCGTCCAGCTAGTCATCGCTCGACGCGTGGAGGGCGACAGATGACAGCGCGAGACGTGTATCTCCCGGTCGCGGCACAGCCGTCGGTCGACACGCTGGTCGAGATGAGTCAGCAGGCCGAGGACAGTGGCTACGACCGGGTCTGGCTCCCGGAGACGTGGGGGCGGGACGCGGTGACGACGCTGACTAGCATCGCCGAGCACACGTCGACGGTCGGTCTCGGGTCCTCGATTCTGAACGTGTACTCGCGGTCGCCGGCGCTGCTCGGCCAGACTGCGGCGACGCTGCAGGAGGTTTCGGACGGCCGCTTCCGCGCCGGTGTTGGCCCGTCGGGCCCTATCGTCATCGAAGGCTGGCACGGCCGTGAGTTCGAGAATCCGCTCAAGTACACGCGGGAGACCGTCGACATCATGAAACTGGTGCTCTCCGGGGAGACCGTCGACTACGACGGGGACATCTTTTCGCTGTCCGGGTTCCGACTGCGCTGTGAGCCGCCCGAACCCGCGCCGCCCGTAGACGCCGGCGGCCTCGGCCCGAAATCGGTCGAACTCGCCGGTCGCTTCGCCGACGGCTGGCACGCGCTGATGCTGACCGCCGACGGCCTCCGAGACCGACTGGAAGACTTCGAGCGCGGAGCGGATCTCGGCGACCGCGACCGGTCAGACCAGCGGGTGACGCTGTCGCTGACGTGCTGTGCGATGGACGACCGGGAGCAGGCCCGCGAACTGGCCCGTCAGCACGTCGCGTTCTACATCGGCGGTATGGGGACGTTCTACCGCGACGCGCTGGCCCGCCAGGGGTACGAGGACACCGCTTACGAGATCGCCGAGCAGTGGGGATCGGGCGACAAAGCGGCTGCCGTCGACGCGATCAGCGACGAGCTACTGGACAGCATCGCCGTCGCCGGTACGCCCGAGGATTGTCGCGACCACATCACACAGTTCGAAGACATCGATGGCGTGGACGCGATCAACATCTCGTTCCCCCGCGCTGCCGAACCGGACACTATCGACACGACCATCGACGTGTTAGCGCCCTGAGTCGGGGCGTCGTTTTCAGTCGGTAG
The DNA here is from genome assembly GCF_001647155.1 of Haloarcula sp. K1. Lineage (NCBI taxonomy): Archaea > Methanobacteriati > Methanobacteriota > Halobacteria > Halobacteriales > Haloarculaceae > Haloarcula > Haloarcula sp. K1. The sequence continues at coordinate 16,945 of NZ_LRHL01000042.1, read as the reverse complement.
CGACTGGCTCGATGTCGTCACGTCGGCCGTCGAGCACGTCGAAGCGCTCGCCGCGGCGCTGTTCTAGCCAGTGGAGCAGGCGCTCGGCCCAGCGGAGTTTCTGTCGCTTTTCCGCAGTCACGGACGGGTCGTCGAAGTCCCAGCCGGGGAACACCAGCGCGGCAGCGCCGAAGTGGTCCGCGAGGAACGCGGCGCGGTCGCCGTCGGTGAAACCGCCGTAGTTGCGGACCGGCGGGGCGGGGGCCGCCTGTGTCGTCGGCACGACGAACTCGCTGTCGTAAGTCGGAATGTGTGTCTCCAGTGCGGGGATGTTGTCGCCGTGGGCGTGGGCGACGACCGGCGTCCCGTCGGCGGTCAGTTCTCGGCCGGTACCGGCGTTCTTATCCAGGTCCGTGACCATGCAGTCGATGGCCACACCTTCCGTCTGGAGGCGGTCGGCGGCCGTGGAGGCCGCGAAGACCACGTCAGCATCGACTGCCCGGTCGGCCTCGGCTTCGAGTGATGGGCCGGCCCCGGCGACGGCAACCATTGCGCCGTCGAGTTCGAGTCGCGCCGGGTCGTACGTGCTGTCGTCGCCGAGCAGGTCTCCGAACCGGTCGCGGGCACGCTCGTCGCCATCACGAGGATAGCCGAAATCGTCGAGGATATCCTCGTACACTGGTTCCCAGGTGTGAAATTCCATCTGTTGTCAGACACCACGGAGTGGACGTGCTTCTGTCTTGTTCACCGAGCCAGTCATACCGCTTTCACACTACCAACGTCCCACAGCGTAGCTGTCGCTATCGAATTCGTGTCCAGATAAACCGAGTTGAGCCGAAATGGCACGTCCGTGTACCCCTACCCGGGTGCCCTTTCGGCTTTCACCCCTTTCTTTCGAGGCCTCCGGTATAAGTTTTCTCTTACCGTCAGACATGGAGGACAGGCGTCACAAGCCCGAGGACTTGTTACGTTGGAAACACGAGTCAGTAGTCCACGACAGTCTCAAGGCAGGGAAGCACTTACCGCAGGCAAATGGCCCCGGAACTGTCAGTAAACGCGCAAGACGGTGCAGTTCCGGACTCGCTGGTGGTCGTCTCGAACCGCGAACCGTATAGCCACGAGCGGGACGACGACGGTGAGATACGGGTCCAGTCCGCGGCGGGTGGGCTGACGAGCGCACTCGACCCGGTGATGCAGTCACGGGGCGGCACCTGGGTCGCCTGGGGCAGCGGCGACGCCGATATGGCCGTTGCCGAGGAGGGCATCGTCGAAGTCCCGCCGTCTGCCCCCACATACGACCTGAAACGCGTTCCCCTCTCCGACGCGGCAGTTCAGGGTTACTACTACGGCTACGCCAATCAGGTTCTCTGGCCCCTCTGTCACGAAGACACGGGCCGAATGTGGGCCGAGCCCGCCTACTGGGAGCAGTACCGCGCCGTCAACGAGCAGTTCGCCGAGGCCGTCGATGCGGTCGCCGACGCGGACCAGTCGGTCTGGTTCCAGGACTACCACCTGGCGCTCGCGCCCAGATTGGTCCGACAGCGGCGACCGGATGCGACGCTATTGCAGTTCTGGCACATCCCCTGGCCCGCGCCGTCGGTGTTCCGGCACTGCCCCCACAGCGACGCGCTCCTCGACGGATTGCTGGCCTGTGACGTCATCGGCTTTCACACGACAGCGTACGTCGAGCAGTTCCTGCACTGCGTCGACAGCGCGTTCCCCGCGGCGACCGTCGACACGGACGGCGGAATAGTCACCCGCAGCGGTGACAAGACACGAGCCGTCGCGAACCCGCTGGGAATCGACGTCGAGGGGGTTCGGGACCGAGCACGGGCTGCTGACGTGACCAGTATCCGGGATACTGTGCTGGGCGGCAGCCGCTCGGACACGTCGATTCGCCTCGCGCTCGGCGTCGAACGGCTCGACTATTCGAAGGGCATCCCCGAACGGATCGAGGCGCTGGCACACCTCTGGGACCGGCGGCCGGACCTGCGAAGAGAATTCACGTACGTCCAGAAGGCGAGCCGAACCCGGGAGGGGATCGCCGCCTACCGCCGCTACAGAGCGGACGTCGTCGATGCCGTCGAGCGCGTCAACGACCGCTTCGGGACCGACGACTGGCAGCCCATCGTCTACACCGAGGCCAAACTCGACAACGAGACGCTCGCCGGGCTGTACCGGGCCGCAGAAGTCGCGGTCGTGACGCCCCATCGCGACGGCATGAACCTCGTCGCCCACGAGTACCCAGCGGCCTGTGTCGACGGCGACGGCTCGCTCGTGCTGAGCGAACTGGCCGGCGCGGCGACCCATCTCGACGGCGCGCTGACGGTCAATCCGCACGACATCGAGGCGATTGCGGACGCCATCGAGCGGGCGTTTGAACTGGACGAAGCGGAAACAAGGGACCGGCTGTCGCGTCTTCAGGACGGCGTCGAGGCGCTCGACAGTTCACAGTGGGTCGCCAGGCAGTTCAGCGCCGGCCAGTCCCTGTAGTTTTTCCGTCGTTCGTCAGTTCGCTGCCTTTGACAGCCAGTCCGGTTCCGCGACGATGGTGTCGTCGACCTGCGAGACGGAGAGCGACAGCGTCACCGTCACCGGCTGGCCGTCCCGCTCAGTTGTCACGCTGTACTCGAACATTCGGACGACGCCGTCATCGTCGACGAGCACGGTTGCACTGGCCGAGTCCGTCGTCCCGTTGGCCGAGACGTTCGTCGAGACGGCGTCGTCGGCAGCGAAGCCGGTGACGTCGCTCCCGGTTGCTTCGAACCGCGAGACGCTGTCACCGTCGACCGTCTCGGTACCGGCGTAGGTCCAGTTGATGTCCGACCCTAGTGATTGCAGCAGCGAGCGGTCGATGACGCTGCTCTCGTTGACGGGCTGGACCTGGCCATCGTACGGCGGTGATGCCGAGCGGTAGTCCGTCCTCGTGTCGTCACCGCGGATGAGGACTCGACGCTCGGCGGTGGTCCCGTCAGCCGTGTAGGTCGTCGTCGCCAGCGTGTCGCCGCTGGCCTGGACCAGTTCGCCCGTCGCCAGCGACCGGTCGCTGTCGCGGTCGATAGCGATGGTCCGGTTGATGAACACCGACCGGTTCTCGCCGTCGCGGACCGTCGAGAGCTGGAACGACAGCGAGGTGGTGAACGACGAGTTCGACAGCGTCTCGAAGTGCCCGCGTTCGACGGCCGCCGCGTCGAACCCGGACGACCCGGGTGCGGGGCCGTTGGCATCAATCTGCGTCGCCGTTACTTCGGCGTCCGTACCGTCTGTGCCCGAATCAGTACCCAGCAGCCCGCTACAGCCGGCGGACGCTGTCAGTAGCATTACGAGTGCAAGCGAGAGGTGGCGGCGTTCGAGTAACATACCGGAGCCACTGTATCAGCGAACTAGTTCGTTATGGCCGTTCAGCTGTCACGTTCTCGCTGTTATCGACGTTCGAACAGACCGTTACTGACTGCGCCGTCACCAGCGCACTACGGAGGGGAATGCCGTTCCCGTCGGACCAGCGTCAGACGCCCGTCATGCACGTCATGAGGGTTTAATACGAACGGAACCGCTATAGCAACCGTGCCTCTCGGCTCCGACCCGCTGTCCGAACTCGACATTCCCGACGGGACGACCGTCGAGGAACACGACCTGGTGACCGACGGCGACGTCATCGTCGGCGGCCAGTCGACCGTGGAGTTCGGCGTACGCGGGCGGACAGTCATCGCCGACGAGCGGGTCCGCTTTGGCGGCCACATCGAAGCCGAAGGTGACTGTCGGCTAGATATGTGGTGTGACGTCGCGGACAACGTCCTCGTCGGCGAAGACGCCTACATCGGCGAACGGGTACACATCGGCGGCGAACTCCGTGTCGCGGGCGACCTTGATATCGGCGACGACGTGGACATCGAGAACGGGTTCGAGGCGAACGGCTGGATCGTCATCCGCAATCCGATGCCGACCATCGTCTTCCTGTTCGTCTACCTCTCGCAACTCCTCCGCATCGGCGAGGAAGACGCGGCCGAGGAAGTAATCGACGAGATGCTAGACGACGGCAGTGACGAGCACGACCCGGTTCTGATTCCACGCGGTGCGAGCGTCTCGGACGACGCCTGGCGCGTCTCGACGCCGGCAACGGTCGGCGACGACTGCCGGCTCCACGGCAACATCCGCGCGAAGTCCCTCGAAGTCGGCCGTGACACGGTCGTCTTCGGGAGCCTCCGCGCGAAAGACGATATCGTGGTCGGCCGGGGCACGGAGATCAAAGGGGACGTAACGACTCGCAGCGGCACCGTCCGTGTCGGCCCGGGAGCGAAGATCTGGGGCGACATCTCGGGGACGACCGTCGAACTCCACGAGAACGCGACGGTCGACGGGACGATCCGGACCAGCGAGGAGATGCGGATGCACACCGAGGCGGTGCTGGACCGGCCGGACGAATCCGCTGCAGCGATGGCTGAGATGGCCGAATCGCTCGAAGCTGACACTGACACTACGGAGCCAGCTGACGAACGAAGCGATTCAGACAACAGCGAGTCGGCGGCCGATGCAGCAGCCGACGACCCCGCCACTGCGGACAGTGCGGCAACCGACGGCGGGGATGCAGACGGAGCGACAACCGGTAGCGATGCTTCCGAGGACGGTCCCGATGTCGAAGAGGCGGCGGAGTCGGCAGAGTAACCGCTCGGACGCTATTTTGCGTAGAGAAACGCCACACAGCGTCAGCGTTCAGTCGCGTCACACACAGCCGCCGGCGGTGAAACCCCGTGTCCCGGCCCGTCGATATCGATACGCGGGCCGAACGACATTGACGGCGGACACTCGTCAAACAGCAGGTGGCCGTCCAGGTCGACGTAATCGAAGGCACCGAGCCCAGCGGCGAGGTGGGCGCTCGTCGCGATCCCGGTTGCGCCTTCGAGCATACAGCCGAGCATACAGTCGAGGGAGGCGGCCTCGGCGATGTTCACAATCGCCGCTGCCCCGAGGAGCCCCAATTTCCCGAGTTTGACGTTGATCACGTCGGCAGCCCCTTCGCGAACTACGGCAGTCGCATCAGCCGGCGTGAACACGGCCTCGTCCGCGGCGACGGGAACCGGGAGTCTGTCGCGCGCTCTCGCGAGACCGCGGATGTCGTCTTTCGGCGTCGGCTGTTCGACCAGGGCGAGGTCGCCCCCGGCCGCGGTCACCTCGTCGACAAACGTCGCTGCGGCCTTCGGCGTCCAGCCCTGATTCGCGTCCACGGTAATCGTTGCGTCGGGCGCGGCGTCCGCGACTGCGACAGTCCGGGCCACGTCAGCGTCGACCTCTCCGCCGGCTTTGACCTTGATGTGGTCGAAGCCCGCAGTTGCGGCCCGCGTGGCTCGCTCGGCTGCCGCATCGGGCGTGACTATCGGAACGGTGATATCCGTCGTAACTGTGGTCGGCGCTCCGCCGAACAGCTCCGAGAGCGGGATGCCCCGGTCGCGACAGTAGGCGTCGAGCAGTGCCGTCTCGACGGCGAACAGTGCTGAAACCCCTCCGGGCACGGCTGCCCGCAGGTCACTGACGAGTTCGCGGTAATCAGCGAGAGACGCTCCCTCAAGCAGCGATGTAACCGACCGGGCGGTCGCCACGGCGGCCGCCTGCGTCTCGCCGGTCACCGGCGGCAGCGGGGACCCCTCACCGTGGCCGACCACGCCAGAATCTGTCTCCACTGTAACGACCAGATTCCGCGCTTTCTCCCGAGTGCCAAGCGAGATTTCGAACGGTTCGCGGAGTTCGTGATCGAGCGGTTCGACGGAGATGCGGTCGATACGGGTCATAGCGCCTCCAGGACGGCCGTGAGGAGTGTCTCCGGGCCGTCATCGTCGTAGGTGTTCGCCGCTGGCAGGCCTGTCCGAGCGGCTTCTTCCTCCGGATCGCCCCAGGTGGAGAGCGCGGCGACTGTCGTATCCGCGAGGTCGGTAATCGCGCGACGTTCGGCTTCGACACCGGCCACGGTGAGGTCGTCGAAATGGGACCGGGCCTCCCGAGAAGGGTCGTCGGCTAGCACGACTGCATCGGGGGCCGCCCCGTGAAGCAACCCGAGCGTCACCCCGCCGTATGCGGTGTGCGTGAGCGCGGCCTGCCCCTCGACGAACACGATATCGTGGTCCGCTGCGACGTCGAGCACCATGTCCTCGACGATGCCCGAAACGAAGTCGGCCGGAACCCGGTCGATGACGACACCGCGGTCCGCGCCGACGAGGATGCCGGTCTGTCCAGTCGCGACCCAGCCGGCGTCGAGTCCGGCGTCGGCCGCTGCCCGGTACAGTTCGAAGGTCGTCGTTCGCTTCCCGACCGCACAGTCGGTCCCCATCGTCAGGACCACGTCCGCGTCGGCTTCGCTCCCGCGGCCGTCACCGAGCGTCAGGTCGGAGACGGACGGCGGTTTCCGGACGTCGACGAGGTCGACACCGTGTTGCTGTGCGCGCTCGGTCCAGGCTGGGCGCTCGCTCAAGAAGACGTGCAGGCCGGAGACGACGTCACAGCCCCGTTCCATCGCACGCTGGATAGCCTCGACCCAGGCCGCCGGAAGGTCACCGCCAGCGGGCGCAACGCCGATGACGAGGACGGCTGCGTCCGGGGCTCGGTTCAGCGCTTCGGTGACGGTTTCGACGACCGGCACGTCGTCGGCAGCCGGCCAATCGAGGGCCGCTCCGGCGTTGGGGCTCGGACACGTCGAGTCCACGACGGCCTGCGCGTCGAACAGCTCTCCGTGCATGACGATTCCGTTGGCCGTCTTGCCTTCCGGTTGTCCGAACTCGCCCTCTGCGAGCACAACGGCGGGCGTGCCTTCGTCGTATTTTCGCCGCAAGTCCATACTGATGTACATCGCCGACGTGACTGACAAACCAGAGCCTTACATGTGTGGCACTCAGTGAGACCACTGGAGGACGATTCCCCGTGGTGAAAGCAAACGCAACCAAGCACAGTCACGTCTCAGGACCCGGAGAGAACGATGGGCGCTGACGGCTCCGATGCGACCGCTAACTCGGCCAGTGGCGGTCTCCAGCTGACACTCGAACTGGAGCATCCCGACTGCTGGATGCGGGAGGTGACGGCGGCCACCTCGGCCAGACTGCTGGTCAACGCCGCGTATCTGGTCGACGAGAAGGTCAAGGCCCACGTCGTCGCATACGCGGAGTCGGCGGACGCGGTCGACGCACTCGTCGCGGCGACTCGGGCGTCCGACCACACCGAGACAGTCACAGAGATGGATACCCGTCGCAGCTTCGGCGGCATATCCGCACCAGTAAACAAAGCGACGAGCACGCTGCTCGTCGAGTACGGCCCCGAGGAGAGCATCCACGACGCGCTGGTCTCACACGGGTTCATGAACCAGGAGCCGATTCGAATCCGCAACGGGACCGAGTACTGGACGGTCGCCATCGACGAATCGCGGGCGACGATACAGGAGAAACTCGACGCCGTGTGTGCACAGAAAGACGCAACAATCACCATCACACAGATCACGTCGGCGACCACCGGAAGCAGAGAACGCGATGGATTGGCTGTCCGGCAGCTTTCCGACAAGCAGCGCGAAGTGTTCGAACTGGCCCGCAAACGCGGCTATTACGACTACCCGAGGGCGGTAAGCGGGAGCGAGTTGGCCGACGAACTCGATATCGCGAAGACGACGTTCCACGAACACCTCCGGAAAGTCGAGGCCACGCTTCTCGGCCCGAGAGACGCTGGCCGGTACTGACGACGGTACGGCGTCGATCCATGCTTCGCCTTGCCGGGTCCGTACTGTCAGAGCCAGCGTCCCGGTCCCTGTTCAGCATTTGTGACCCCAAGCGCGGCTGAACGCCTCCTGGACCGCGAGCGCAACCGAATGCCTATTCGACTCCGAGTTCTGACTCCAACTCCTCGACGACGTCTTGCAGCATCGACGCGAGTTCTTCGTTCGGCGGCAGCCGATACAGCGGGCCGGAGATGTCCAGTGCGCCGAGGACGCCGCCGTGTGGGGCGGTGACCGGTACGCCGACCGAGCGAAGCCCCTCGACCGCTTCCTGATCGTTCACCGAATAGCCGCGCTCGTTCGTGCGTTCGATGTCTTCCATGAGGGTTTCGCGGTCGGTGATTGTATACTCTGTCTCGGCGGGCAGCCCCCACCGGTCGAGAATCTCGTTGACTCGCGTCTCCGGCAACGCGGCGAGAATCGCCTTCCCGACTGCCGAGTTGTGCAGGTAGTAGTACCGGCCCACCTGGAACCCTTTCGACGGGACGTTAGCGACGACGTTGAACAGCGTTATCGCACGCCCGTACTCTTCGACGGCGAACGTGACCTCCTCGCCACAGCTATCGGCGAGTTCGTGTGTTTTGCGACGGGCGACCTCGTACCACTCGTTTCGGGTCCGAGCGCCCTCTCCGAGGTGGAACAGCTTCATACCGAGTCGGTACTGCTCGCCTCGTTTGACCAGATACTCCTGATCCAAGAGTGTCTTGAGGTGAACGTGAATGGTACTCGTCGAGAGGTCCAGCCGGTCCGCAAGCTCACTCATTCGAGCCTCCCCCAGCTCGTTTACCGCATCGATGATCGCAAGGGAGGTTTCGGTCGTCTGGAGACGACGACCGCTAGAGCTGTCCATACCACTGTGGACTTGATAGTGATATAAAAAGGTCCGGACATAGTGGAACTGGTTCGGTGGATATTATGTGTAGATGTGATAGCTACTGAGAGTGTGATTACCCATAGGTATATTTTACAATCTCACGCCCGAAATTAGTCCGTCTTCCGGGATTTGTGCGATATATAAGGTCAGGACGCTGTCCCGGATCCAATAGAAGTGGACTTTTATATAGCTACAGCGGCCGGAACGAGACAAGACTTCACCAGAGGCGGCTCCCGTGATTTGTTACCGGAGAGATAGTTATTATCATGATCTTTTGCGTGTGTATCTGACGAGGCACAGAATGCATGTCAGACACGGATAGTGGCGATGGGACAGAGATCGAGGAGATCTCTGGTCCGGACGTCGAAGCAATCGAGTTCTACGGCGGACGGTGGATGAGCGTCATTCCCATAGGGTTGTTTATCCTGTGGGCAATTGTCCAGAGTGGCCTGTTCGGTATCGGGGACACGACTGGACTCGTCGCAGGGATGCTCGTGGCGCTCATCGTCGGGATGTTCTTCGCCAAGGGAGACTGGAAGAACTACGCGAACACCATCTTCGATGGGATGACAAAGCGGGTCGCCGCGACGGCAGTCGTCGCGTGGCTCTGGGCAGGGATGTTCTCGAACACGCTGCAGGCAGGTGGCTTCGTCGGCGGACTCGTCTGGGCAGCGAACGCGGCCGAAGTCGGGGGCGCGCTGTTCCCCGCCGCCACCTTCATCCTCGCTGCGCTTTTCACGACCGGTATCGGCACCGGGTACGGCGCGGCAGTCGCCTTCTCGGCGCTGTTCTTCCCGGCCGGCATCCTGCTCGGTGCGAATCCGGTGTTGTTGTTCGGAGCAATTCTCTCAGGGGCTGTCTTCGGCGACAACCTGGCACCGGTCAGTGATACGACAATCGTGAGTGCGGTGACACAGGACGCCGACATCGGCGGCGTCGTCGCCTCGCGGTTCAAGTACGCCATCATCGCTGCGGTGTTGGCGCTCGCGGCGTACGTTTTCGCCGGGAACGCGATGCCCGGGCTGGACATCTCCCAGCAGGCACAGGACCTGTTCGTCCAGAACAGCGAGCCGGCGGGACTGTTGCATCTCATTTCCATGCTCGTCGTCATTGTGACGGCAGTCATGGGCCGACACATCGTCGAGGCGATCTCGTGGGGCCTCGTCGTCGCCGTTGCCTTCAACATCGTCTTCGGTCTCGCACCGCTGAGTGCCGTGTTGCTGTTCAAGGTCCCGGAAACGTCTTCGGCCGCAAGCTGGGCTGGCTCACTTCCCATCGCGGAAGTGGTCGCGCCGCAAAACGCTGGCGTCACCGGGTCGATCTACAACGGTGCAGCCGGGTTCTTCCCGCTAATCGTTCTCGTGTTGCTCATCGTCGCCGGGTCAGAGATCATGATCCGTGGCGGTGGCTTCGAGGCGATCCAGGAGTGGCTCCTCGAAAACGTCGCAACGGGCGTTCGCAAGGCCGAAACGACGATGGTGGGCGGCACTGCCCTCGTCAACTCGATGATCACGATCAACACGGCCGCAGAGATCGCGATCGCGCCGTACATCGCCCGCATCGGCCAGCGGTACAACATCAACAGCTACCGTCGAGCGAATATCCTCGACGCGAACACCTCGGCGCTCGGGTACATCTTCCCGTGGGGCGGCGGCGTGCTCATCGGCTTCGCGACGCTGCAAGGCCTCCCGAACCAGTACGAGTGGTTCACCAGTGCGATGGTCGTCAACCCCGTGCAGGTGTGGCCGTACGTCTTCCACGGCTGGTTCCTGTTCGGTGTGTTCCTGCTCTCCGCACTGACCGGCTTCGGGCTCGAATACACCACTGACCGCAAATCCAAGGATGTGACCCGTCTATGAGCATATTCAGTAAATTCCTCACTGGGATGTCCTTCAGGACGACCACGCCGACGTTCGCGGCGGGCGAGGAGATCGAGGTGTACGTCACGGAACTCGACGAGGAATCCGGCGAGCTGGTCGCACAGGTCGGCGAAACCCGTCTCCACTTCGAGAACGGCGAGACAGACATCGTCGGCTGTCGCGTCCTCGCGAAGGTCGAGTCGTTCGACGACGCGGAGCACCGCGGCCGTCTCACCCACCTCAAAACGCTGTCTCAGGGGTCGTTCTAGGATTGCCAACGAGCGCCGAGACGGACATTGAATCAGTATAGCGCGATCGAATAAACCGATATCAGAGATTCGAACCACTATGAGCAACTCACTATATTCGACAGCACGACAGGACAACCAGACGACTATCGTCCCCAGTACGGACATCGAGGCGGCCGTCGAGATGGCGGACCTCGTGCCGGCCATCGAGGCCGCGTTCGCCGCATACGAAAACGACACGGCGCAGATGCCGCCGAAGTCCTACATCGACCTGCCACAGCACAACGGTGACTTCCGGTCGATGCCGGCCTACCTCGAAACGGACGACTGGGAAGCGTCGGGCATCAAGTGGGTGAATGTTCACCCGGACAACCCCGACGAGTTCGACCTGCCGACCGTGATGGGGACGCTCGTGTACACGGACCCAGAGAGCGGCTTCCCGCTTGCCGTGATGGACGCCACGACGCTGACGATGAAGCGAACCGGCGCGGCCGCCGCCGTGGCGACGGACCACCTCGCCGTCGAGGACGCGTCCTCGCTGGGCATCATCGGTGCCGGCGTCCAGTCCTACACGCAACTGGAGGCCATCTCGCAGGTACGACCGATTGAATCCGTCGTCGTCAGCGACCTCGACGACGACCGCGTCCAGCGGTTCATCGACACCTTCGGCGACGAGTTCGACGTGCGAGCCGGCACGATTTCCGAGGCGGCCCAGTGTGATGTTCTCTCGACCGTGACGCCGGTCGAAGACCCCATCGTCACGCTTGAGGACCTCGGGGAACACACCCACGTCAACGCCATGGGTGCCGACGCCGAAGGGAAGCAGGAACTCCACACGGAGGTCATCCGCGAGGCGACCCTCGTCATCGACGACTTCGAGCAGACGACCCACTCCGGCGAGATAAACGTCCCCTGGAGCACGGGTGAAATCGACGAGTCGGATATCGACGCCGAACTCGGCGAGATCGTCGTCGGGAACGCGCCGGGCCGCGAGGACCTGTCCGGGATTACCGTCTTCGACTCGACCGGGCTCGCGATTCAGGACATCGCTGCCGCACGCATCGTGTACGAATCGCTCGGTGACGACAGCGGCCACCGCCTCGAAATGGTGTAACCCCGGCGGTCTGCAGTATCGTAGCAGCTGGCCGTTCACCCACCGCTATCGAGTGTCGCACAGACAACTGTGGCACGCAGTTGTGGCCCGGAACGATTTATATGTGCCATACGACGAGGGCGTATGCGACGCGTCATCATCGACACGGACACCGCGGGCGACGACACACAGGCAATTTTGCTGTCCTGTCTCAGTGATCGAGTTACCGTCGAGGCAGTCACAATCGTCGCCGGCAACGTGCCCTTCGACAGAGAGGTCGAGAACGCGAAATACACGCTCGATCTCGCCGATTCTCTCGACGTACCCGTCTACGAAGGGGCGAGACAGCCGCTTCTCAAGGAATTCGAACACGCGACGTACATTCACGGTGAGGACGGCCTCGGCGGGGACGTGTTCCCCGACACCGGTATCGAGTCGGCGGCAGGGTTTGGCCCCGACGAGATCGTCGACCGCTGTCGAGCGGCCCCGGGTGAAATCACACTGCTCTGTATCGGACCGCTGACCAATCTGGCGCTGGCGTACGCCCGCGAGCCTGAACTTCCGGAGCTTGTCGATGAGGTGTGGGTGATGGGCGGGAACGTCAACTGTGAGGGGAACGTCACTCCTGCCGCGGAATTCAATCTGTGGGTCGACCCCGACGCTGCCAAACGCGTGTTCGACGCCTTCGAGGTGACGCTCGTCGACTGGGGCGTGTGTCTTCGAGACGCAGTGTTTGGCTCCTCCGAGTTCGAGGCGGTGTCGGCGTTCGACACTGAACTGGCGTCGTTCTTCGAGTCGGTAACCGAGCAGGCCCGGGCGTTCAACAGCGAAGGCCCCGACGATTCCGGATGGACGGCACTCCCGGACAGCGTCACCGCCGCGTTGCTGGCGTACCCGGAACTCCGCGAGGAGGTGTCGACGTATCACGTCGCGGTGGACGACCGCGACGGACTCACCCGCGGGTACACCAGCGTCGACGTCAACGGCGTGACTGACGGCGAACCGAACACCCACGTCGTGGAGTCCGTCGACAGCGACGCCTTCCAGTCGGTCATGTACTCGCTGCTCCAGTCCCGGGACCCTGACAGCGGCATCGCCGAGTGAGTCATACTGCCGGCTGTACGTCTGTGACGAATATCGCCACTTCGGGGTGGCGAATCTCTTGAAATAGTTACAGCCGGCAGTATCAGGAGCGGTGTCGGGCGCGATAGTAGCGAACGGTGTGTGTCGTAGTTGCCGCTGTGCGAGACCTGTGGCGCCGGTCCTGTCGCCGCGTGTTGTCCCTGGTTTTTACTGGGGGCCGGAGGGATGTCAGGGTATGACGCTTACAGACCGTCTCGACCAGTACCGCCGGGCAGCGGGACTCGAAGCCGTCTGGTTCGCCCGACCGAACTCCTTCGCGTGGCTTACGGGAGGCGGCGACAACGTCGTCGACCGGGAGGGCGACATCGGCGTCGCCGCCGCGGGCTACGACGGCGACGAGGTACGGGTCGTTGCCGACAACATCGAAGCGCCGCGGCTACGTGACGAGGAACTCGAAAGCGATGTGGCCGTCGAAACGTTCGACTGGCACGCACAGTCGCTGGCCGAGGCTGTCGCCGAAGCGAGCCCGACCCCGGCGGCGGCGGACTTCGACGTCCCCGGCTTCGAATCAGTCGACGCCACACAGCTCCGACAGCCACTGACCGAGGCCCAGATAGAGCAGTGTCGTGACCTCGCGCGAGACACGGCTGAAGCAGTCGAAGCAGTCGCGCGGAACGTCGAGCCGTCCCACACCGAACTCGATGTGACCGCCGTGCTCCGACAGAAGCTCGAAGGCCGAGGCATCGCTACGCCCGTCGTACTCGTCGGTAGCGCCGAGCGGGCACAATCCTACCGCCATTACACCTCGACCGAAACTGAACTCGGCGACTATGCGCTCATGTCGGTGACCGTCCAGCGGAACGGGCTCCACGTCAGCACCACCCGAGCGGTCGCGTTCGACCCGCCGGAGTGGCTCATGGAGCGAACCCACAAGGCCGCCCGCGTCGAGACCACTGCGCTGGCCGCGACACAGGCGGCCGGTCAGGGTGGCGGCACAGCGGGCGACGTGTTCGACGCGATTCAGGACGCCTACGCCGCGGTCGGCTGGGAAGGTGAGTGGCAGAACCATCACCAGGGTGGTGCGACGGGCTTCGCCGGCCGGGAATGGATCGCCACGCCCGGACACGAGGGCGAGGTCGCGTTGCCACATGGGTACGCGTGGAACCCGACTATCGACGGCGCGAAGAGCGAGGATACCTATCTCGTCTCGGCCGACGACATCGAACTGCTGTCAGCGACCGGCGACTGGCCAACCGAGACGGTCTCGGCAGTCGGCTACGACCTCGAACTGCCGCGACATACAGTGCTGGAACTGTAGCGGTACTGCAGCCATCTCTAGCCGGCGAGTTAAGAGTTTACAACGGGTGTTGTATGAACCCGTAGATTTAAGCAACACGTCAGGCTACCCCTCTGTATGACCGCAGAGCGCGCCTGGTGGAAGGAGGCAGTCGTCTACCAGATCTATCCCCGGAGCTTCAACGACAGCGACGGTGATGGCGTCGGCGACTTACAGGGCATCATCGAGCGCCTGGACTACGTCGCCGACCTCGGCGTCGACGTCATCTGGCTCAATCCGGTGTACGACTCCCCGCAGAAGGACAACGGTTACGACATCAGCGATTATCAGGCCATCTACGACGAGTTCGGGACGATGGCCGACTGGGAAGCGCTACTTGAGGAGGTCCACGACCGGGACATGCGGCTCGTCATGGACCTCGTCGTCAATCACACGTCGGACCAGCACGAGTGGTTCCGGAAGTCCCGCCAGCGCGACCCGGAGTACGACGACTACTACATCTGGCGCGAGGGCGGAACAGACGAGGACGGCGAGCCCGCGCCACCGAACAACTGGGAGTCCTTCTTCGGGGGCTCCGCCTGGGAGTACGACGAGGAGCGCGGCGAGTACTTCCTCCACCTGTACGACACCTCACAGCCGGACCTGAACTGGCGCAACGACGCCGTTCGACAGGATATCTTCGACACTATCGAGTGGTGGCTGGAGAAGGGCATCGACGGCTTCCGGATGGACGTCATCAATCTCCTGTCGAAAGTCGAGGGGCTGCCCGACGGCGATCCGGACAGCGAGTGGGTCGGGTCCGAACAGTTCATCGACGGGCCGGAGATGCTGTCGTATCTCGACGCAATGGACGACGAGGTGCTGTCGAACTACGACGTGATGACCGTCGGGGAGATGCCACAGCTCACCGTCGAGTCGGCCCGCGAGTACGCCGGCGCGGACGGCCCGCTGGACATGGCGTTTCACTTCCAGCACACGAAACTCGACTACGCTGACGGCGGGCGGTGGTCGGTCGGCGACTGGAGCCTGCCGGAGCTGAAGCGTATCGTCGACCGCTGGCAGGACGGGCTGGCGGCGGACGGCTGGAACACGCTGTACTGGGAGAACCACGACCAGCCGCGGAGCGTCTCACGCTACGGCGACACCGAGAACTACCGCCGGGAATCCGCGAAGCTGCTCGGAACGTTCATCCTCACGCTCCGTGGCACGCCCTACATCTACCAGGGCCAGGAACTCGGGATGACTAACGCCGACTGGGACACGATGGACGACCTCCGCGACGTGGACGCCATCAACCACGCGCGGGAGCTACTCGACCGGGAGGGCGTCGAGGGCTACGAGGACGTGAAAGACGTCGTCGGCTACCGGACCCGCGACAACGCCCGAACGCCGATGCAGTGGGACGACTCGCAAAACGCCGGGTTCACCGACGGCGACCCCTGGATTCAGGTCAATTCGAACTACAGGGAGATCAACGCCGCCGACCAGCAAGCCGATGCGGATTCCGTTTACAGCTACTACCAGCGGCTCATCCAGTTACGCTCCGACAGAGACGTGCTCGTGTACGGGGACTACACCGACCTGCTCCCCGACCACGAAACCGTCTTCGCCTTCACGCGGTCGTTGTCGACGGACTCGGGAACCGAGAAAGTCCTCGTCGTCCTGCACTTCGACGACGCGACGGAAACCTTCGACCTGCCGGTCGAGTACGCCGATGCGACGCTGCGAGAGTGCAATTACGACCACGACGACCAGAACCCGGAAACGGTGACGCTCGCGCCGTACGAGGCTCGCGTCTACGAGCTGTTCGACTGAGTCCTTCGTGCTACCTGAATCCCGCCGCGGGGCCGTGGCGAAGCACAGATTCAAGACGCGTCCGTCACCAGCAGTGGTATGTACCTTGCCGACGAGACCTGGCCGGACCTCGGCGACTATTTCGAGACGGAGTCGCTCGCGCTCGTCCCGCTCGGGTCGACAGAGCAACACGGGCCGCATCTCCCACTGGCGACGGACCATCTCATCGGGGAAGCCTTCGCCCGAGAAGCCGCCGACAGGACTGGCTACCTCTGCACCCCGACCATCAACGTCGGCGTGAGCCCCCATCACAGACAGTTCAACGGGACGATGTGGGTCGACGCGCCGGTGTTTCGCGACTACGTCGAGTCGTTCACCCGGAACCTGGCGTACCACGGCATCGACCGGGTCATCTACGTGAACGCCCACGGCGGGAACGTCGAGCACCTCCGGGAGGTCGGCCGGCGGCTCCGGGACGACGAAGTGCTGTACGCCATCGAGTGGATGTGGGACGAGAGCATTCCGGACCTCGTGGACGACCTGTTCGAGCAGAACGGGCCACACGGCGGGCCGAAGGAGACGGCCATGATCCAACACTTGCGCGCCGAACTGGTTCACGACGACCGCCTCGAAGACGCACGGGACGGCGGGATTCCGAGCGTCGAGGCGGCGGAGACAAAGAAGTACGGTTCGCGGACCTTCTACGATGCCGCTGATAACACTGGCAATGGTGTTCTCGGCGACCAGACCGACGCCACGGCCGAGAAGGGGGCGGAGATGTTCGAGGCCGCGACCGAACAGCTCGTCAGGCTCTGCGAATGGCTGGACGGACAGGCATTCGACGACCTGCTCCCGGAGCCACACGTCTAACGCGGGGCTGCCGGTGGTAGAACGCGATTCCCGGTCTGCGTGCCCGACGCTAAACAGTGGACCCTGAGTTGGACTTTTGAGACAGGCGGATGTACGGGGCGTAT
>NZ_LRHL01000041.1:0-1021 GCF_001647155.1 Haloarcula sp. K1 | reverse complement strand
GACTACGTTGAGCAGTACGCAACTGGCGACCTCCTGCAAATCCCGAACACGTACGGCGACTTCAGTTCAGTCGACACTCGAGTCACATTTGTCGACGGACTTGCTGACAGCTACGGGTACGGCATTGACGCCCAAGCACTCGAAAAGGCATTGCGAGTCCTCACTGGCGGTGGTCGATACACTGCGTCGAGATACACGGCAATCCCGTGCGGGAAGCAGCCGTGGATTCTGACGGGTCCAGAAGGGACGCTCTTGTGCAGCTGTATGCCCGTTGAGCGGCCGGAAAATCCATACACGAAGGACCTGCGGACGCCAGAGACAACCCTGCAGATTGAGGAGCAGAACCAAACAGTCCGCACGGGAGCCGCTGAGTTTGCCCACCTGCTGTCCGACGCTCTCGGTGTCGATATCGAGGGTGTAGAGTACGCAACAGTACGCGGGAAAACCCAACACTCATTCATCGACGGGGAGGACAAGTTCCCGATCAAGGCTAGTGACTTAGCACAGTTGCACGGGTTAACGTCCGATCCATCCGTCATTCAGGCGGGGATAGGCCATGGAGTCCAGCCCCCCAGTGGTGGCGATCCAATCTCGGTTCAGTGGGATGGGCCGGATCATCCGGTTGGATATCTCGACGAGGGAGATGTAGTCGCCGGCTACGAGTTTGCGTGGGAACAACCCGAGGAGTCGCTGGAAGACGTTGCAGTCGTTCGCGAGTACCGGATCACACGGAACTACTCGCGCTGGACGGTTGACTACCATACCCATCGACTCGCGGCAGTCGTCCCCTGACCGACGCCGCCAACGGCATATTTTGTGTGCCCTCCGGCAAGTGGAGGGTAATCCAGATGTCACAGTCCACAGCGACCAGTAGCACCGAAGCAGCAACCACCGACGCCGAAACGACCGTGCCAGAGACGGCGACAGACAGTGACGCAGAAATCGACACTGCGGACCTCCTGTCGCTCGATGCCCCGCAGCATCTTCGGATCAGCGGCGAGGTCCAGCTGTTTGAGCGGAT
>NZ_LRHL01000040.1:0-1021 GCF_001647155.1 Haloarcula sp. K1 | reverse complement strand
ATCCGCTCAAACAGCTGGACCTCGCCGCTGATCCGAAGATGCTGTGGGGCATCGAGCGACAGGAGGTCTGTAGTGTCGATTTCTGCGTCACTGTCTGTCGCCGTCTCTGGCACGCTCGTTTCGGCGTCGGTGGTTGCTGCTTCGGTGCTACTGGTCGCTGTGGACTGTGACATTTCGATTACCCTCCACTTGCCGGAGGGTACACAAAATGAGCCGTTGGCGGCGTCGGTCAGGGGACGACTGACGCGAGGCGGTGGGTATGGTAGTCAACCGTCCAGCGCGAGTAGTTCCGTGTGATCCGGTACTCGCGAACGACTGCAACGTCTTCTAGCGACTCTTCAGGCTGTTCCCACGTAAACTCGTAGCCGGCGACTACATCACCCTCGTCGAGATATCCAACCGGATGATCCGGCCCGTCCCACTGAACCGAGATTGGATCGCCACCATTTGGGGGCTGGACTCCATGGCCGATCCCCGCCTGGATGACGGACGGATCGGATGCTAACCCGTGCAACTGTGCCAAGTCACTAGCTTTGATCGTGAACTCGTCCTCTTCTCCGACGAATGAGTGCTGGGTTTTCCCTCGCACTGTTGCGTACTCTACGCTCTCGATATCGACACCGAGAGCGTCGGATAGCAGGTGGGCAAACTCAGCGGCTCCCGTGCGGACTGTTTGGTTCTGTTCCTCGATCTGTAGGGTTGTCTCTGGCGTCCGAAGCTCTCTCGTGTATGGGTTCTCCGGTCGCTCGACGGGCATACAGCTGCACAAGAGCGTCCCTTCTGGACCCGTCAGAATCCACGGCTGTTTCCCACACGGGATAGCGGTATATTGCGACGCAGTGTATCGGCCACCGCCAGTGAGGACTCGCAATGCCTTTTCCAGTGCTTGGGCGTCGATGCCGTACCCGTAGCTGTCAGCGAGTCCGTCGACGAATGTGACTCGGGTGTCAATAGAGTCGAACTCGCCGTACGTGTTTGGGATTTGCAGGAGGTCGCCAGTTGCGTACTGCTCAACGTAGTC
>NZ_LRHL01000039.1:0-2210 GCF_001647155.1 Haloarcula sp. K1 | reverse complement strand
TAGCGACCAGTGACGTTCTGGAGGATTGTCGTCACGTGTGGGAACCCATCGGTTGTCTCTGGATGGTATGCGTTGAGAAACTCTTCGAGGAGTCCCCACCCTTCGGTCTGTATTGCGTCGTCAAGCACGATGATGAGTTGTTCTCGATAGGCTCTGGAGATACCCCGGTAGCGGTCGGATTCTCCGGCCTCATGTGCGGTCGATAACCGTGTTTCGTACGTTGCGACTGCCCGTGTGAGAGCGGTCACATCCCCGTCGTCAGCGCTCGCTAACTGTTGATCAAGCCCATCCAGTTCAATTTTGTCAGGGCGGCGGTCTGTTGTCATTACTTGTCCTAACACCAACTGGGGCGTAATGTTTGTGTCACAGAATGACGACAATCTCGTATGGCCGAGACATATGCTCTTAGCATCCACGTTGAATCCTACGAGTTCAGCGGAGAATTCTATCTGGTTGGCGACAGATACGACACAGGTGGAGAAGTGCTGAAACACGTGGCAACCGACCATATCTTGGCGATGAAGCAACGCCCACACGCCGCCGAGTACCTGCTTGAGACGCTTCAAGAGGGCAAGAACGTGAGCAAGTCCGAGTACGAGCAGACAGAACCAGACGTCTCCTGTGGACTCCACTTCGATGTCGACCACCAGCAGTTTCGATTCTGGGTCGGCGACTACTCCGTCGACATTGGACGACAGCCGACAAAGAGCGACCTTCGCTCAATCGCTGACGACCTCCCAATGTAGTCCTCCCTGTTGGTGTGTTACCCCAGCAAGGACAAGTATCCCACCTGCATAGAGAGAGGTGAATGCGTCTCTCATTTGATGATGGCACGCTTCTGCTTGAAGACGCTCCTGACGCTGTGCCGTATGCCGAATGGGACGACCGCGTCGACGAGTATCGGGCGCAAGCGCAGCACTATCGTTCCATCCGAAAATGGGCAACCGAGTCCGATGGACAAGCGACCCTCAAAGAGTCCACAGCGACTGTCGATAAGGTAGAGGATGATGCTCGTGCCTACTCGGAACTCTATCTCACACCGTCTGTCGCTATTGAACCACGGGAATACCAGCAAGACGCTCTCTCGGCGTGGCAGGACAATGGCCGACAGGGGAGTGTTATTCTTCCAACAGGGAGCGGGAAAACGTTCCTCGCTGTCCAAGCTATTGCGGATGCAGGCGTGAGTACGCTCGTGGTTGTGCCAACCATCGACCTGATGAACCAGTGGCACGCGACTCTCACCAACGCTTTCGGTGACCAGCTCCCAGACGGTGTGGGTGTTCTCGGTGGTGGCAGCCATAATATAGCGGACATCACGGTGACGACTTACGACTCTGCCTACCGCTATATCAACGAGTATGGCGATCAGTTCGGGCTTCTCGTTGTAGACGAGGTACACCACCTACCAGCGCCGACATATCAGCAGATCCCCGAGATGACGATTGCACCGTATCGACTCGGACTCACAGCTACGTACGAGCGTGCCGATGGAGCACACGAAGAATTAGAGGACTTGCTTGGAACGGTTGTCTATCGCGAGGCGGTTGATGAACTTGCTGGGGAGTATCTCAGCGAATACGAGACTATTCATCTCCAAGTCGAACTCACAGACGAGGAACGGACAACGTACGACGAGGAGTACCAGATATACCGTGACTACGTGGACAGCCACGATTTCGAGCTCTGGAAGGAGAACGGATATCAGGANNAATCTGCTGAAGCGACACTACAACGACCGAACCATTATTTTCACCGCCAATAACGAGTTCGCGTACGAGATCTCCCAAGAGTTCGTCGTGCCCTGCATCACCCATCAAACTGAGACTGACGAACGTACAGAGATATTGGAGCGGTTTCGAACGGGTGAGTACTCGATGTTGGCTACGTCACAGGTACTGGACGAAGGGATAGATGTCCCCTCTGCGAATGTCGGAATTATTCTCTCTGGAAGTGCCTCGAAACGGCAGTATGCGCAACGGCTAGGTCGGATTCTCCGGCCGACGGACGACAGGCAACCCGCCCGTCTCTACGAGATTATTGCTGAAGACACGGTGGAAACATATGTTTCTGAGCAGCGACGACAGGGGGTGGCAACGAATGCTGACAGCTAATCTTGCACGCTCACGGACACACGAGGATACTATCACGCCGTTATTCATTGACGCCAGCGAGCAACAGTATCGAGAGACGGCCGAGGAACTCATTCAGAT
>NZ_LRHL01000038.1:0-1536 GCF_001647155.1 Haloarcula sp. K1 | reverse complement strand
GCCAACAGAACGAGCTACAAGACTATCTATTTGCGTTAACTACTTTCGGAAAGAATCAATTGTCACAAACACACATATAGCACAGGTAAAGGACTTGTCTGCAGAGATATATATCAGATAGCAATGAGTGAAACCACTAGCAATCAATTCTTTCGGAGTCGATTCGGGCTAGGAGCTGAGTGCGTAGTTATTGGGATCCTAGAGTTTCTCTGCGTCACGGTCGTCCTCTTAGTAGACGAGAGCTCATTGCAGTTCAGCCTTCTTGCAGGTACTGCATTGGGAATCTTCACTACTGTTTTACGCTATTTAGTCCAGCGTTGAAGGAGTTAGCCACCCACTCACTCGGATTGGGGTGGTCTACTCAGCTGCTGTGAGCGCCACCTGAACTGAACAACTCGAAGCATCGTAGACTGGGGAGACACGATATCAATGTGTCTTAAATTAAACAGCGAATTTTCTGTCCCCCAGTGGAGGTGCGGGGGCGTGCCCGAGAGTGCGTCCCGAAGATAGACCGATGTCAATGATACAGTCAGAGACTCCAGAGCAGTCGTCCAGCCAGCAGACCACTTGCACCTTCGACGATTCGGACTCCCGGGACGAGGAGATGCGCGACCAACTCGATGCGTGGGTCGAAGACCTCGCCGACCTCACGAACGAAGCGCAGACCAGTGAGCAGTTCCAGCAGTGGCTCGATGTGCAGAGCAAGTTCCACGATTACTCGGCCCGGAACACGCTACTCATCAAGCTCCAGTGTCCCGAAGCAACCCGAGTCGCCGGCTACAATACGTGGCAAGACGAGTTCGACCGCTACGTCCAGCAAGGCGAGGACGCGATCTGGATCTGGGCTCCGATTATCACGAAGAAGTGCCCCGAATGCGGGAACTCGCCGTCGTATCACGAGAACACGGACTGTGAGTATGACGAGACAGAGCCCGAACAGTGGCGGCGGGGACTGGTCGGGTTCCGGCCAACGTCGGTGTTCGATATCTCTCAGACCGAGGGCGAGCCGCTTCCCGAACTGGAGACAGAAGCTCACGGCGACCCGAATGGACTTGTCGAGGACCTCTTGGACGCGACCGACGAGATCGGCGTCGACGCGAGAATCGTCGCTCCCGAAGAGTGGGAGCATGGGTCTGCACGGGGTGTCTGCGAGCGTCGGAACGTCATGACGACGAATCCGATGGTCGAAGCGGTTGACCGGGAGAATCGGGCCGCCCTCGCGAGTACACTGATTCACGAGTTCGCCCATGCGGAGCTTCACTTCAATGTCGAGGATGAGGCGGAGCGGTCGAAACGTGAGGTCGAGGCTGAGGCAGTCGCCTACGTGGTCAGTCGTCACTTCGGGCTGGACCCCGACAACTCGGCGTTCTACTTAGCGGCGTGGGACGGCGACGCACCGGAGACGCTGCGGGACCGGCTGGACCGAATCTCGAAGACGGCTGCGGATCTGATCGACGCCGTCGAAGGTGCCAGCTGAGCAGTCGGTCGTGCTTTTCCAGACGTGCTTGAGAGCCGTATTTTGTGACTCCCCTGATG
>NZ_LRHL01000037.1:803-3459 GCF_001647155.1 Haloarcula sp. K1 | reverse complement strand
CGTCTGGGAGTCCATTTCGACAGAACTGTTCATGTCTCCGTTGGCGTGGATTCCCGTGGTTGCGCCACTGGCTGGGATTGCCTACGGACTCGTAACCGAGCGTACTGAGTTCTCGCTGCGGAACCTGCCCTCAGATCCGCGATTGATGGTCCAGCGCTTCCGTTGACGAGATATACGCCGACAACTGGTCCACGACCGAAGGGTCGAACGAGTCAGAAACGTGTCGCACGTTCCACAACCCAGACTGATACACCTCAGATTTCGGCGAGTGGTATCCAAGCCAATCGAGATCCGACGGTCCTGCAGATCGACGATACCTCGACACCATCGCGATGGTATTTGACTCAATCTCGGCTCTGTCGCACTCTGGTCCGGGGTTGCCCGGAACGTCAACCCACAGAAACGGCAGATCCCGGATGTACTCTGACACACGCTGTTCGAGTTCATGTTCCTGCTCGCGAACAGCGGTCGTCTCAGCGTCGGGATTCGGTTCGCCCCAGTGGGGATACTCGTCGTGCCAGCCGTGCTTCTCGATCAAGGCCTGACCGACGTGTAGCCGGAAGATCGACCCGCGATGGTTGCCACCGCCAGCGTACTTCCCTCGAACGTTGCCACGATGTTGCCTGAGTCGGTTCCAGAGCGTGTTCGACGAACCGGTACTGACGCCGACGGTGCCGATTCGGGAGAGTCGCCACTTTGTGGAGGGCATCTGTCTGAGGTCGCTTGCTGGCGATAAGAAAAAGTACACTCCTCGGTCGGGCCAGTCCAATCGCCCGGTCACGTTTCCGAGGTAGTACGGCCCTCCGATCTGGTCACGCAACTCTGCTAAGACACTCAAGAACTGTCCGACAGGACTGCCACCTGACGCTGCTGTGGAACGCATATTCGACTCCCTCGCCCATCAGGGGAGTCACAAAATACGGCTCTCAAGCACGTCTGGAAAGACACCGCTCCCTCTCAGCTGGCACCTTCGACGGCGTCGATCAGCCTCGCAGCCGTCTTCGAGATACGGTCCAGCCGGTCCCGCAACGTCTCTGGTGCGTCGCCGTCCCACGCCGCGAGGTAGAACGCCGAGTTGTCGGGATCCAGCCCGAAGTGACGACTGACCACGTAGGCGACTGCCTCGGCTTCGACTTCGCGTTTCGACCGCTCCGCCTCATCCTCGACATTGAAGTGAAGCTCTGCATGGGCGAACTCGTGAATCAGTGTACTCGCGAGGGCGGCTCGATTGTCTCGGTCAACCGCTTCGGCCATCGGATTTGTCGTCATGACGTTCCGACGCTCGCAAACGCCCCGTGCAGACCCATGTTCCCACTCCTCTGAAGCGACAATTCTCGCGTCGACGCCGATCTCGTCGGTCGCGTCCAACAGGTCCTCGACAAGTCCATCCGGGTCGCCGTGAGCTTCTGTTTCTAGCTCTGGAAGCGGCTCACCCTCTGTCTGGGAGATATCGAACACTGACGTTGGCCGGAACCCGACCAGTCCCCGATGCCACTGCTCAGGGTCTGTCTCGTCGTACTCACAGTCCGAGTTCTCGTGATACGACGGCGAGTTGCCGCATTCGGGGCACTTCTTCGTGATAATCGGAGCCCAGATCCAGATGGCATCCTCGCCTTGCTGGACGTAGCGGTCGAACTCGTCTTGCCACGTATTGTAGCCGGCGACTCGGGTTGCGTCGGGACACTGGAGCTTGATGAGTAGCGTGTTCCGGGCCGAGTANNTCCTCGTCCCGGGAGTCCGAATCGTCGAAGGTGCAAGTGGTCTGTTGGCTGGACGACTGCTCTGGCGTGTCTGACTGTATCGTTGACATCGGTCTATCTTCGGGACGCACTCTCGGGCACGCCCCCGCACCTCCACTGGGGGTCACAAAATCGACTTGCTGACTGAGCGAGAGCGAGGTGAGGTGGCTACCTGTACCGCTCTGGCGGGTAGAAGACGACGTGGATAGCCGAGCCAAGGTTGTACCATGACTTTGCGAGAATCGAGACCTCTAGTCCCCACTCGGCGGCAAACTCGAAGACGTCGAACCAGAGATTGTGGGGCGGCTCTGTGGAATCCAATCGCTCGATGTTGCCGGGGTAGACGTGCATCGAGTACAACGCCGGCTCGCCATCGTCAAGCCAGAGCGTCGAGTGGTCGTCTGCTGGCGGGCTGTGAGGCGGCCCCTTCGGGTCGCTGTCGGCGTCAAGCGGCGAGTGGGGGCACTCGTCGTCGCCCGTGATAAGACGCCGGATACAGGCTGTCTCGGCAGGCGCATCGAGGTCGAAGGCTTGCGCGAATGCATCTCGCTGGTATTCGCCCATGATCGCGCCGAGCGCCCGCCAGATGTCATCCCACCTTGGGTCCTCTGGCTCGTGATCCAGATAGTCGTGGACGGCCTCGCGCAGCTGTCGGTACTCGTCCCATGCCGGGACAGGCTCGTTCGGGCCGGGTGTCGGCCAGTCAGTGCGGTCCATACGCTTGGGAAAATTCCGATAGGGTATCAACTCTCGGGACGCGCCAGCACGCCGCGTCAGAGCAGGAATGTTGCCGCTAACCAACACCGAGTGGGATATAGGACTGTGTTGGTTAGCCTGCGAGTCGGCTACTCCTCGCCTCTAGCCTCCCAGCCCTTGTGGAAGTACACCAGCGCCATGTCGGAGTCAAAGCACTGCCC
>NZ_LRHL01000037.1:0-769 GCF_001647155.1 Haloarcula sp. K1 | reverse complement strand
TTTCCGCAAAACGCTCGAAACTGAGTCAGTTCGGGAGCTTCGGTGCTATCACGAACTGCATCGCTCCATCGGCGTCGGGGAACTCCGATTTCAGCACGAGCGGCACCCCGTTTCCGATATGTAGAACCCGATTCGTGCCGTCTGGCAGGCCAGCATTCGCCGATTTGACCAGCGATGAGTCCAGTTTCACTTCGACATCCGCAGGCTCGAAGGCGATGAGATCCGTGTCGTCCCATCGGTAGGTCATACTGTCGGTGTCACCGTCTGCGGCAAACTGCACTTCTTTGGTTTCTGAATCAACAGAGAGGTCAAACCGGTCGGCAAGCATATCCGCTGGCTCAAGACCGAGCGAGATGTCATTTGGACTCAGATGGACGGTTGCCGGGATGTCTATCTCTGGCATCTCGACAGGGTAGCGGAGCGATTCAACCGGGTCAAGATCGATAGTGCGCGTTATCCCGTCGATGTTGATTTCCAGTGTGCTATTCGCTGCATCGAGTGCGAACTGTGCAAGGTCGCCTGCATCGCCGACCGAGAGTGCATCGCGAACTCGTCCGACGTCCACCCCCAACGTTCCCCTCCCTGCATCGAAGGAGGTGAACGAACTCCCAGAAACACGCAGGTCGACCATCGCGTGTCCCTGCAGGTCAGCCGCCCGGATGGCGATTCCCGACTCTGCAATCCCTATCCGCGTCTTGTCCGTGACCGTGCCAGCCGCCGCGAAGATCCGCTCAAACAGCTGGACCTCGCCGCTGATCCGAAGATGCTG
>NZ_LRHL01000036.1:0-1403 GCF_001647155.1 Haloarcula sp. K1 | reverse complement strand
CATCCGTCTTTAGCTAAGAGAAGAACCGCGTGACAGCAGCGGCTTATCGAGGCTTCTTTTCGAGAGGAATGAGGAGGCAACGGCTGTGCACACCAAAGCCTCCTCATCGAGAATCATGCGTCGGCTTACTACACTGTTTCCCTCCGAGTTCCTCGAAGAGCACGCCGAGGAACTCGGCGTGGTCGAACGAGAAGGCAAGCTCCAGATTCCCGTCCTCGTGTGGGCGCTCGTGTTCGGCTTCGCCGCAGGCGAGAGCCGAACACTCGCTGGGTTCAGACGTTGCTACAACGCCACAGCCGACGAACCGATCTCTTCTGGCGGCTTCTATCACCGGCTGACACCGTTGCTCGCAGAGTACCTCCGCGACCTCGTCGAGCACGGTCTCGACGAGGTCGCTGTTCCTGACGCTGTTGACGCGGATATCGACCGGTTTAGAGACGTGATGATTGCTGATGGAACGGTGCTGCGGTTACACGAGTTCCTCTCTGATGAGTTCCAAGCCCGCCACGTGGAGCAGGCTGGAGCGAAGCTCCACCTGCTCCACAATGCCACCGAGAAGACGATTGAACGGATCGACGTGACTGATGAGAAAACGCACGATAGCACGTTGTTCAAGACCGGTTCGTGGCTGCACGGACGACTCGTTCTACTCGACCTCGCGTACTTCAAATACCGCCGCTTCGCGTTGATCGACGAGAACGACGGCTACTTCGTGAGTCGGCTGAAGCAGAACGCAAATCCGGTAATAACGGAAGAATTGCGGGAATGGCGCGGCCGCGCCATTCCCTTGGAGGGCAAGCAGATCCAGGATGTAGTCGATGATCTCTCTCGGAAATACATCGACGTGGAGGTTGAGGTGGAGTTCAAGCGAGGTCAGTACGAGGGAACTCGGTCACTGGATACGAAGCGATTCCGCGTCGTCGGCGTCCGCGACGAGGACGCCGACGACTACCATCTGTACATCACGAACCTGCCGAGAGAGGAGTTCCTCCCGTCGGATCTAGCAACGTTGTATCGGTGTCGATGGGAGGTAGAGACGTTGTTCCGTGAGCTGAAGACGCAGTACGAATTGGACGAGTTCGACACAAGCAACCCTGCTGTCGTGGAAATCTTACTGTACGCGGCGTTGTTGTCACTGCTGGTGAGTCGTGATCTGTTGGATCTGGTCACCGAGCAGGCCGACGATGAGATCGTGTTTCCGCCGGAGCGCTGGGCGGCGACCTTCCGGTCGCACGCCCAGCTCATCCTCCACGAACTCGGTGAGTATCTCGGCTACTCGCCACCGCCGTTGCTGGAGCAACTGATCGAAGAGGCACAGAAGATCCACCGGCAACGACCGATACTGCAAGAGACGCTCGCTACCGCTACACAACCGAGGTGTGAGTCTTAGCTAAAGACGAATG
>NZ_LRHL01000035.1:0-3382 GCF_001647155.1 Haloarcula sp. K1 | reverse complement strand
CGGACTCGGAGACGTTGATCTGGTCGGATTCGGCGGAGACGCCGGTCTGGTTGTCCGTCACTTTGACGTAGTACGGACTGTCGTCGGCGCTCTGGTTACCGAAGTCGAACACGACGTTCTCGTTACCTTTCAGGCTCTTGACCTGCGTGGCAACCTTGTCGTCGTCCTCGTTGAACAGCGTTGCGTTGGCCGGCTCGCCACCACGCGTGGTCGAGACGTTGACCGCAAGCGTGTCCTTGTCGTCGATGTTGGCACCGTCGCCGACATCGTCGTCAATGTTCACATTGAGATCGAGATTGCTGATGGTGATGTTTTCGTCCGCAGTACCACCAACGGTGACCTCGTATTCTTCACCAGTGTCGAGGTTTTCCGTTTCGTAGGTGTAGACTTTGCTGTTGGCTGTGTAAGTGTCCTGCGTGACGACAGCGCCGTTCGAGTCCTCGACCACAATCTTCGTGCTCGAGGTAGCATCGTCAGCGTCACTTTCTCCGCCGTCGGCTCGGACAGCCAGGACTTCACCGCGGAAGGCGTTAGTGTCGCCCGAGCTATCGTCGGCCACAATCGTCTGGGACGTCACGTCGATGTCCTCAGCGACGACCGTGTTGTCACCGCCGGTGAGACCTGAAACCTTGACGGTCAGGTTCCGGTTCGGCTGAACGTCCTGGTCCAGACTGAACTGGAGGCGTCCAGTTGTCCCGTCGTCAGTCGTGTCGACTGACGAGACACCGTAGTTGCTCGGGTTCTTGTTGCCATCGACGTAGATGTCGATGTCAGTGTCACTGACTGGGCTACCGGTTGAACCATTGAGTGCCAATTCGACTGTCCCGCTATCGTATTCTGCTGCCTGTTCGACGCTGACGTTCGCGGCGGCGGCTGCGCCACCGGAGAACGCGATGGTCCCGGCGAATACCGAGAAGACCATCAGCGCCGTCAGGAACAGGCTTCTGATTTTTTCGTTTGTATCTGTCATAGTTTGTGTTGCTATCGGGCGACCCCAGCAGTTTTCCACCTGGTCGGAACGCGGTCACCGCGACCGCGCATAGACCGAACCGGCGTACTCACTTCTGGCGTCATGGGTAGGGGTATCGGTACATTACCCGAAGTGCGGTAAATGCTTTATGGATAAAGGTTACATCCAAATTACACATTGCTGTCAGGTAATAATTATTTTGAAATGGTATGTACTCTTATTCTGGATATTTATTTGACTCTTTCCTGGGACCAGATCTGAGAAACACGCCTCCCGATTCGACCGGCGGTTGTTCCATCACTCGACTACGGACGGGTCCCAAACCGTTACCGAAACCACCCTCGCAGTGGCGGACATCGAGGAGGTGTCCGGCAGGCGCTGGGTTACTGCCGCGTTGGGCCAGCGTTCGACTGTGATCCAGTCACGACTGCCGATGGGCAGTTAGCCGTTCAGAAGCGGACGGAATCGTGTCTGAGTAAACAACGAGTCCCGAGTCGGTCTGCAGTCTGTTTGCACTCTTCACGTACGCGCACGAAAGAAAGAACGGTGTTCAGGGACCGGAGTGGTTCCGGTTAGTTGTCGCGTCGGACAGCGAGGAGCGCAGCAGCGACGAGCGCGATGAGCGCGATGGCTGCCGTGAAGCCGGGACCTTCCGCTTCGGTGGCGGTTCCAGTGTCCGGCGTGTCCTCAGGCGTGTCCGCAGGCGTGTCTTCGGGCGTGTCCTCAGGCGTGTCTTCGGGCGTGTCCTCAGGCGTGTCCTCAGGCGTGTCCTCAGGCTCCTCGGCGGAGACAGTCACGTTCGCACTGTCCGTCACGGCGGAGCCGTTCTGGGTGTACGGACCGTCATCGCCAGGGAAGTCGTACTCTTCGTTGCCGTTGGTGTCCTGGTGCGGCATCGCGACCGCAGTGAAGTTCTCGTCCATCGGCTCGTCGAGCGTGATCGTGAGGTCATTGTACGTACCTGCTTCGAGGTACTCGGAGTTGCCGACGACGTCACCGGATGCGTCACCGGCGTGGATAGCGATGAAGCCGCCACTGGACAGCTGTGCGCTGTCGACGACGACTTCGCTACCGTCGGACTCCTGATCGCTGATACTCACGGTGGCCGTATCGGCTTCGACGATGCGGCCGTCTTCCTCGTCGCTGAAGTCGGAGTCACCGTCGACGTCCAGCGTCTGGACGGTGAAGTTCGTTCCAGCGGAGTAGTCGCTGAAGTCTTCCGTAGCGACGTACGTGCCGTTCGGACCAACAGTTGCTTCCGGTCGTTCGACGAATGGGTTCGCCTCACTCTCGGATTCCATTTCGACTTCGAGCTCGGAGCCGGGGGCGACGTTCGTATCGCCGCTCACTGTCTGTCCGGCGGCGGCGCCAACGGTGACAAAGCCGTCGTCGTCAAGATTCAGCTCCGCGTTCCGCTCAGACGTGGTGTAGAGCTCGCTTTCGCTCGAAGAGTCGTCAGTCAGCGGACCTTCTTGCACGGAGAAGGTGGCGTTGATTTCCGTGTCCTCTTCCTCAGTGATCGTGTTACCGGACTCGAACTCGACGTCCTCGGTGTCGAGGGCGACGAAGTAGGTGTTGTTGTCCGGGTCGTCGACGACGGTCACTGCGCTACTGCTGTTGGCGAAGTTAATCGGATCTGCGTCAGCGTTTGCACCGACGTCGGTCCGGTTGACGTAGAGCTGGAGGCCGGAGGCGCTCGTGTCGTCGTTGATACGGTCCGGCGTGGTGTCGGCAGCTGCGATGAACGCATCAGTCACGTCGGAAGACCCGTTGTCTTCCTGCTCGTATTCGAGCGCACCCTCGATACCGGATGCCTGGATTTCGTGGACGACGACATCTTCGACTGCGACGTCGTCGGACTGCGTGAGGTTCTCACCGATGCGGTCGTAGATGTCGATATCCTCGTCGTCGATATCTGCGTCGCTCGGTGCAACCCAGGTCTGCATACTCTCGACGGAATTCTCGTTGAGACGTAGCGTCCCAACCGTATCAGGACTGGTGACATCCGGGGAGGTCCCGGCGGTCACGTTTATCGAGTAGGATTGTGGTTCCAGTACATCTTCGTCCAAGCTGTTCCTACTATCGGTGAAGCTTCCCTTCTCTTCGACTTCATCGAGGTCGTCGTCACCGGGGACGGTAAGAACCGTGTTGTTGTTGTCGGTCCCAGCGGTGTAGCTGTTGAACTGAACGGTAACTTCGCCGTCACCGTTTTCGTCCTCGAGCTGACCCTGGATGACGTAGTTGTCGTCGTTCTGGCTGCCGACGTTGATGACGGCGTTCTCGGTGTTACTCATCTGGACGGTGATGTTGGTGACGTCACCGACTTCATCCTGCACGGTGGAAGTCTCGAAGCTGGCGTCACCCTCACCGGACTCGGAGACGTTGATCTGGTCGGATTCGGCGGAGACGCCG